>JBJKXM010000030.1:0-46938 GCA_045561575.1 Flavobacteriales bacterium | reverse complement strand
AGAGGAATGGCTTTCTCTGAAGTCAGAGAATATCAAGCTGGCGATGATGTTAGATCTATAGATTGGAATGTAACAGCTAGATACAATACTCCTTTTATCAAAGTATTTGAGGAAGAAAGGGAAATGACCGTTATGCTCTTAGTAGATGTATCTGGCTCTGGAAATTTTGGTACAAATAAGCAGTTTAAAAGGGAAATTGCAACTGAATTATCTGCTATTTTAGCTTTTTCAGCAATAAAAAACAATGACAAAGTTGGTGTGATTTTTTTCTCAGATATAATAGAAGAATTTATTCCGCCAAAAAAGGGAAAAAGCCATATTTTAAGAATAATCAGACAAGTTTTATCATTTAAACCAAAAAATAGCAAAACAGATATTGCACAAGCAATCGAATATTTTAATAATGTAATGAAAAAAAGATGCATCTGTTTTATGCTATCTGATTACATAAGTCCGTCGTTTGAAAAACCTTTAAAAATTGCATCAAAAAAACATGATATAGTCGCTCTAAAAATCAGTGATCAAAGAGAAATGGAACTACCAGATTTAGGACTCGTTCCATTTAAAGATGCTGAAACTGGTGAAGTTTCATTAATTGATACTTCATCAAAAGCCATTAGAGATTTATTTTTTAAAAATCAAGAAAACAAAAATCAAGAACTTCAAAAATTATTTCCAAAATGTGGAGTTGATGTGATTGACATATACACTGGAGAAGATTATGTAAAACCATTAATTAATTTCTTTAAAAACAGAGAAAAAAGAAGATGAAAAAGTTTTTTTTATTTTTTTGTTATTTAAAGCTTAGTCTCTTATCTTTTTCTCAAGATGCTTCAATAAAAATTGACACTAATGTGATTTTAATTGGTCAACAAATAAAATTGACAATAGAGTGTAATGATATAAATGTTAATTCATCATTTCCTGTTTTTTTAGATACAATAATTAAAGGAATAGAAATTCTAAAATCTTCAGCTATTGACACACTTAGTTTTGAAAGCAACCTTATTTCTTTAAAACAAGAGCATATAATAACAGCTTGGGATAGTGGCGCATACTATATTCCTTCTTTAATTTTTACTGAAAATGTAAAAACGGAACCATTACTTTTAAATGTCTTAACCATTGAAATAAATCAAGAAGAAGATATTAAAGATATTAAACAACCTTTAGATCCAGAATTTGAATTTTCTGATATTATTGCTTGGCTAATTGGCCTATTAGTAATAATCTTAATTTTTTATCTATTTAAGAAGTTTTCAAAATCTAAAAAAACTATAGATAAGAAATTTGAAGAAATTGAGATTACACCAGCTCATATAATTGCGTTAAATAATCTTAACGAAATAGAAAAAAAGGAACTTTGGCAACAAAATAAATTAAAAGAATATCATTCTGAAATTTCTGAAATACTTAGAAAATATATCGAAGGTAGATTTAACTGTTTGGCTTTAGAAGCTACTACTGATGAAATAATTACTTCACTTAAAAATCAACTTTCCGATGAATTAAATATTGATTTAAGAAATATCTTACAAACAGCTGATTTGGCAAAATTTGCAAAAAGCAAGCCAGGTGATAAAGAAAATATAGATAGCATGATTCTTGCGAAGAAATTTGTTAATCAAACTAAAATTTCTGAAGAAAATGAATAATTATTTATTTGTAAATACTGAGTTCTTTTTCTTGCTCGTTATTCCTTTTGGATTATTAATATGGTACGTCTTTAAAAATAAAAAGAATACAAGTGAAATCATCTTTTCTAATTTAGATTCACTACAACAAACTAAAACAATAAAAAATCAGTTAAGACATGTTCCTCACATTTTTAAAATTCTAGCAATTTTGTTACTTATTATTTCATTAGCAAGACCACAATCATCAACTAATTGGGAAGAAAGCACAACTGAAGGAATTGACATTATTTTATCAATGGATATTTCTGGCAGCATGCTAGCTGAAGATTTAAAACCTAACAGATTAGAAGCATCTAAAAATGTAGCAATGGATTTTATATCTAAGAGAAGAAATGACAGAGTTGGTTTAGTGATTTTTAGTGGCGAAAGTTTTACACAGTGTCCTCTAACAACTGATCACAATGTTCTTGTTAATCTTTTTAAAGATGTAAAAAGTGGTATGGTTGAAGATGGAACTGCCATTGGAATGGGCTTAGCAACAGCGGTAAATAGATTAAAAGATAGTGATGCAATAAGTAAAGTCATTATTTTACTTACTGATGGTGTAAATAATAAAGGTGTTGTTGCTCCATTTACTGCTGCTGAAATAGCTAAAAAATTTGGAATTAGGGTTTACACCATTGGTGTTGGAACTGAGGGCTATGCACCCTACCCTTTTCAAACCCCATTCGGAATACAGTACCAAGATGTTGAAGTACAAATTGATGAAGAAACTCTTCAAAATATTGCAACAGTTACAGATGGAAAATATTTTAGAGCAACCAACAATAGTAAGCTAAAAGAAATATACAAGGATATAGATAAACTAGAAAAATCAAAAATTGAAGTTACAGAATTTCATAAAAGATCTGAAGAGTTTACCAAATTTGCTATACCAGCTTTAATATTATTGATTTTTGGATTTATATTAGAAAGAACCTATTTAAAACAGATAATATAATGTTAAGATATGGCAACATAGAATTTCTTTATTTTCTAGCAATTATTCCACTGCTACTTTTAACTTTATATCTATACAATAGATGGCAAAAAAAATCTATTTCAAAATTTGGAGATCCAAATCTAGTAATGGATTTAATGAAAAATTATTCAAAAAGCAGAAGAAATATTAGAAACACTCTTTTTATTTTATCAATTATATTTTTAATTATTGGCATTAGCAATCCTCAAATTGGAACTAAGATGGAAGAAGTAAAAAGAGAAGGAGTTGATCTAATGATTGCTGTAGATCTCTCATACTCAATGATGTCTGAGGATATTAAGCCAAATAGGTTAGAGAGAGCAAAACAAGCAATTTCAAGATTAATTGATAAACTTGAAGGAGATAGAATTGGCTTAGTTGTTTTTGCCGGAGATGCATATGTTCAGCTTCCAATAACAACTGATTATTCTGCTGCAAAATTATTTCTTTCAACACTTAATACAAATTTAATTCCAATTCAAGGAACAAAAATAGGTACTGCAATAGATCTTTGTGTAAAATCTTTCGATCAAGAAAACAATCAAAACAAAGCAATTATCATTATAACTGATGGTGAGAATCATGACGAAGAAGCAATATCATCTGCTAAAAAAGCAAATGAACAAAATATTTTTATTCATACTCTTGGTATGGGATTAGCAAAAGGAGGTCCAATTCCAATTTATAATAAATATGGAAGCACATCAGAATTTAGAAAAGATCGTAATGGAAATATAATTATTACAAAACTTAATGAAAACGTTTTAAAAGAAATTGCTCAAGAAGGAAAAGGAACATATATTAGAGCAAATAATTCAAAATCTGGTTTATCTATTCTTTTTGAAGAAATTAATAAAATGGATAAAAAAGAAATTGGAACTATGGTATTCACAAATTATAAGGATAGGTTTCAAATTTTTATAGCAACTTCACTGATTCTATTGATTCTTAATCTTTTAATTTTGTCAAGAAAAAACACATGGATTACTACTAATAATATTTTCAAACTATGAAGCAATTAATACTACCATTTTTATTACTTATTACTAGTTTTTCATATTCTCAAAGCAAAAAGAAATTTATAAAAGAGGGTAACAAACTATATAATGACAGTAGCTATAATATGGCTGAAATGAAGTATAGAAAATCTCTGGAAAAAGATCAAGAATATTTTAATGCTTCCTTCAATCTGGCTGATGCTGTATACAAACAAGAACGATATGACGAATCAACTTCTTTTTTTGAATCATTAAAAGACAATGCAAGAAATGACAAAGAACTAGCTGATATTAATCACAACCTAGGAAATTCATTACTTAAAGAAAATAAAATAGATCTCTCAATCGAAGCCTTTAAAAATTCTCTAAGGCTAAACCCTGATGATGAAGATACAAGATATAATCTTGCTTATGCTCAAAAAATGAAACAACAACAAGATCAAAAAGATCAGCAAAAAGACCAAGAAGATCAAAAAGATCAACAACAAGACCAAAAAGAAGACCAAAAAGAAGACCAAAAAGAAAAAAAAGATCAACAAACTGATCAAAAAAAAGATCAACAAACTGATCAGAAAAAAGATGAAATGAGTAAGGAAGATGCAGAAAAGATGTTAGAAGCTCTTCAGCAGAAAGAAAAAGAACTACAAGAGAAACTTCAAAAGAAAAAAGTTAAAGGACAAAAAATAAAGATTTTAAAAGATTGGTAAATTGAAAAAATTATTTTTAACAATATTTTTATTTTTTGGGTTTTTAATTTTAAAAGCCCAAACACTATCAGTAACGACAGATAAAAACCCAGCTATTGTTGGAGAGCAAATCTTAATAAAGTTTACTGTCAATGCAAAAGCAAAAGAATTTAAATCTCCAAATTTTCAAGGATTAAGAATATTAAGCGGACCTAATTCAAGTTCATCAAGCAGCTATAGTTTTGTAAATGGAGAAAGTAAAAGTGAAATTACAACTACTTACTCCTATTACGTATCAGCATCAATAGAAGGAAGTTACACCATATCTCCTGCTAGTGTTTATGCTAACAAAAAAAATATTTTAAGCAATCCATTAACTATTAAAGTTGTTAAGGGAAAAAAACAAGAAAATAACGACATTGAAAAAAATCTTTTTATCACTGTTAATACAAGCAAAAAAAATATAATTGTTGGTGAGCAAATTATTGTTAGTTACAAACTTCATACTAGACTTGAGCTTGAAAACACTGAACTCTCACAAATACCTAATCTAAATGGTTTTTGGAAAAAAGATTTAGAATCTTCAAGTAGATTTAAAAGAGAGGTAATTGATGGGGTACCTTACAACACAGCAATAATTAAAAAAACAGTACTTACTGCTCAAAAATCAGGAAAACTAGAAATAGATCCTATAGAGGTTACTTGTTCTATAAGAATAACAAATCAAAGAAACAGGAGAGATCCATTTGCTAATTTTTTTAATTCTTATAATGTAAGAGAAGAAATTATTTCCTCTAAAGCAATTACAATTAATGTTAAAGATTTACCAAGCCCTAAACCAAATAATTTTTTAGGCTCCGTAGGAAATTTTGAGATTTCATCAAAAATTGATAAAAAAGAAATCAATGCAAACGACGCTCTTACTTACACTATAAAACTAACGGGAACTGGAAATATTGAATTAATCAAACCATTTGATATTAACTTTCCCAAAGACTTTGAAGTATATGATCCAAAAGTTACTGAAAAAATATTTCAAGGAGGAATTAAAAGGAGTATAAAAACATTTGAATATCTTTTAATTCCTAGATATGAGGGAGAATATAAAATACCATCTTATGATTTTTCTTTTTTTGATACCAAACAAAAAAAATACATATCAAAATATACTAAAAGTCACAACATTAATGTGATTAAATCCAGCAATGATGAAGAAACGGTAACATCATTTAATCAACAAAAAGTTGAGAGTATAAATAATGACATAAATTATATAAAAACAAATACATTCTTTGCAGAGAAAGACAAGCAAACTATCAAATTAAATATCTTCTATTTTTTATTTTTTCTCCCTTTAATTTTAATGATTATTGTAAGAGCTATTATTTCTTACAAAGAAAGAAATCCTCTTAATACATTAGATAAAAAACATAGGCTTGCAAAAAAAATTGCGTCAAAAAGATTAAAAAAAGCAAACGAATTCATGAAAGATAATAATTTTGACGGATTCTTTGAAGAAATTGAAAAATCATTGTGGGGTTATTTTGCAGATAAATTCAAAGTTGATATTATCAATTTATCTAAAGAGTCCATAGATAATTACTTCACAATAAATGGAATTACTATTGAAATAAAAAACCAATTTATTAATTTACTCAATAGATGTGAACTAGAAAGATATAGTCCAGTTTCAAATAAAAGTGAACAGCTAAGCTCGCTACTTTCTGAAGCTGAAAAAATAATAATTAATGTTGAAGCAGAATTAAAATGAATAAAATAAGTCTATTTCTTACATTATTAATCTCAATTAATCTTTATGGAAATGATTCACTTTTTGTAAGTGCTAATTCTGATTATGCAAAACAAGAATATAGCTCTGCAATAGAAAAATATCAGTTAATTCTATCTTCAAACCAAGAAAGCCCAGAGCTGTATTACAATCTAGCTAATAGTTTCTTTAAAAATAACGAAATTCATAAAGCAATCTATTACTATGAAAAAACTTTAAAAATTAAGCCTGATTTTGATGATGCAAAAGAAAATCTTGAAATATGTAATCTTCAATTAATTGATAAAATTGAAGAAATTCCAGAACTTTTCATTACTTCAATTTATAATCAAATTTTAAACTTTTTGACAATTAAAAACTGGATGTATTTGACTTTATTTTTGATATGGATTTCATTTTTATTGTTTGCTTACAATTCTTACATAAAGAAAAATAACAGAACTGTATTGTATCTTATATTACTTTCATTTTGCTTGCTTTTTATAACTACAAACAATTATAATCAAAAGACTAATATTAGAGAAGCAATCATATATTCATCGGTAATTGATGTTATGAGCGCTCCATCATTGCAGTCAACAAATCTTTTTAACTTACATATTGGAACAAAAGTTACAGTAGAAGATCAAATTGAGAATTGGGTAAATATTAGACTTGCCAACGGTAAAAAAGGTTGGATTCTAATTGAAAGTCTAAAAGAAATTTAAATCTATTTCTTTTTTTATTTATTTTTAAGTATTTATACTGATTCTATTTTATAGTACCCATCTAGTATTTTTAACTTTTAAACTTAACAAATTGTTCATAATTCGTTATATTTGTTTCATTCATTAATCACATTTAAAAATTATGAACTTTAAAAATACGTCTATACTTCTAGTTATTTTATTGCTTTTTAGTTTAAATATATATGCTGGAGGACCTAATAATTGGACTACTTATCATTCTGATAATGACATTAAAATTGAATATCAATATACAAATTGTGAATATCAAGAGTTCTTTAATCAAGAATTTGTAATACTACAAATCACAAATTACACTAATAAAGATCTAACTGTTAAATGGAATAATGAAACCTGGTATGATAAAAAATGTATCAATTGTTCAGATAATGCAAATGCTGAAGCACAAAGTGAAATTTTTGTAAAAGCAAATGATATTGTCTTGGGTAATTGTAGTGACCAGAACGGTCTACGAATTTTTTCAAAATTTAGTGAAAAAATTGAGGACATGCCTGGAATTAAAAAAATTGTAAAGCTTACAAAATTTAAGCTAAAAAATATAAATATTAGTTATGAATAGATTTTTTACTCTTCTAAGCAAACTAAAGATTGCCCTATTTTTAATCTTTAGTTTATTAGCTTATGAATCTTATAGTCAACAAGCTGGATGTAATGTAATTTTAACCTCAATTAGAGATACCATAGCATGTGGTGAGGTTTTAGATATTGAAGCAATTGGTTTGGGAGGTGTACAGACAGATGATTTTTCAGGAAGTACCTTAAGCGGTCTATGGCAAAATGTTACTGCCGGTTGGGTTATTGGTGGACCATGTGGAACCAACCCTAACGGTGGAGCACATTTATGGTTTGGAAATGGATGTGCTATTCCAAGAGCTGCAACAACAGTTCCTGTTGATGCTTCTTGTGGTGGAACAATTTGCTTTGATTTTAGACAAGAAACACAATCTGGAAATTGTGATGGACCAGATTTACAAAATGAAGGAGTTTATTTACAATATAAAATTCCTGGAGGTTTATGGACTGATATTAATTATTTCAGCCCTATTGGGTTTCCTTACACTGGATGGCAAAATCATTGTTTTCCAATTCCAACACCTGCTCAAATTAATGGAGTACAATTTAGATGGATTCAAACAAATGCTTCTGGAGTTACTTGGGATTTTTGGGGAATTGATAACGTTGCTATTACAAGTTGTACAAACTTTCAATATCAATGGACTGGTCCAGGTGTAAATGGATTTTCTGGAGACTCAACACAAGTTTCTCCAACTTCTGATTCAACAATTTATTCAGTTTTATATACTAATACAGTAAATGATACTTGTTATGACTCTTTAACTGTTTATGTAGAACAACCATCTATTATTGCAACTCTATTTCCATCTGCATGTTCTGGTTCTGATACTTTATTTGCTCAAGCTACTATACCTGCAAATTGTTATTATGAACTTGAATGTTGGAATTATCTTCCTCCACCAGGAGCTCAAAATTTGGGATGGCAAGTGCCTAACACAAATCCTCAGCAGTATCATAATATTGATTTAATAGTTAATGGAAGTCTGCAAAGTAATTACACCATGATTGCAGGAGCAAATTACACCTCTGAAGATTATTTAATTCCTGTTACAAACGGTGAAATTATAGATTTACTTTTTACTTCTCTTGGAACGGGAGCTAATGAAGCAATGTATAGACTTTATGATAGTCAAGGAAATTTAGTTACTACACAGGGATTCCCAGGATCAGTTCCGGGTAATTTTACTAACCATACTGTATCTTGTCCTGCAACGGCAACTTACAACTACTCATGGGTCAATCTCACTAGTGGTGGATTTGGGGGGTTAAATGACCCAAATGTGCAAAATCCTTTGGCTACTGTTGCTCAAGTAACTAATTTTCAAGTTACTGCATATGATTCATTAAACCCACAATGTATTGCCATTGATACGGTTACTGTTTTACCAAATCTTAATAATATTACCGGAACAATGACTGGAAACAATAATATATGTACTGGTGATACTGTTCAATTAGATTTTGTGCTTAATGGCCTACCTCCATTTGATTTGATACTTGATGTTACAGATGTAAACGGATTAACAAATATTTTAAACTTTCAACTTGACGCTAATGGTTTACTTTCTGCCAATGGACAACCTGTAACTTTTGTTCCAACTGTGAGTACTACCTACTCAATATTGAGTCTTTCCGATATTACAGGATGTCCTGGATCTATTAACAACCCTGCTCTTGTAGTGACAGTTAATGATTATCCTTCGCTAAATGTTAGTACTGTAAATCCAATTATTTGTCAAGGCCAGAGTACTATTCTAGATTTTAATCTTACAGGAACTCCAAACTTTTTTGTAAATGGTACATTTGGTTCGGTGCCTACAAGTTTAACTTTAGATGCAAATGGAAATGATGCAAATGGAAACCCAATTAGTGTATCACCAAATACAACCACAACATATTCATTTAATGATATTACTGGTAATTATGGATGTTCATCAGCACTAAGCAACAGTATAACAATCACCGTAAATCCAGCTATTAACGCTGGTAATAATGCGTTTTTATCCTTATGTTCAGATGATGTAAATACATATGCTTTACAAAACCTTATTGGCCCTGGACAAGACACAACTGGATATTGGACAACTGCAAGTGGAAGTATTCTGCCAGTTAATCCAAATTATACTTTTAATCCTCAAACAATGCCGGCTGGTAATTACACCTATACTGTTGAAGGTGCTCCATGCCCTCCAGATTTAGCTACTGTTAACATCACATTTGTAAATCCACCATTTTCAGGATTTGCAGCTAATCAAGAAGTTTGTTTAAGTAATTATAACGGTGCAAACACATTTAACTTAAATACATTACTAACTAGTGCTGACCCTGGTGGTGTATGGTCATATGGTGGTGCAATTACTCCTGCACAAATAGACCCTGTTGTTTATGGTGCTGGCACTCATCAATTTGAATACGAAGTTTTTGGAATTGCTCCTTGTAATGATATGACTACAACTGCAACGTTAACAATTAATCCAACTCCTGTTGTTGCAAACTTTACTACAAATATTCCTGTAGTAAATCAAGGATTTGATGTTGATGTAATTGTAGATATGTCAGTTGGTTCTCCTCCATTTACTGTAACTGTTGTGGATGATGAAACTCCTCAAAATACTCACACGATTAACATTAATCCACCAAATATGACTGGTTTGGTAAATGTTATTCCAAATAATATCCCAATTACAACATATTCTATAACAAATCTTGTAGATGGCAAAGGATGTTTAGCAGAGGTTGGTAACCCTCCTAATAATACAACTCAAGTTATTGTTGACCCTTATCCTTATATAGATCCATTTACAACTTCAACTCCTGTTATTTGTGAGGGTGATAATGCATCCATTTCTGTTATTTTGACTTTAGGAGAAGCACCTATCACTATTGATTATTCTTATAATGGAAATAATTATCAATATGTGTTAGGAAATTTAGGGCAAATTACACCTATAGCAGCAACGATTCCGCTTGATTTGTCAGGATTACAGATAGGAAGTAACCAAATTACAATAAATAGCCTAACAGATCCAAATGGAGTTACAACGCCTACTAATCAGTTACCTGCACCAATCTTTGTAACTGTTAATGCTAATCCTGTTGTTGATTTTACAACATCAACACCAGAAATTTGTTTTAACGATCCGGCAAGACTTGATTTTAATTTCTTGGCAGGTAGCCCACCATTTTCAATTGACTATTCGATAAATGCTACAAATCAAACTCCAATTTCTTTAAATGGAAGTGGTAATCAACAATATACAATTACTCCTGCACCTATTGTTGGATTGAATAGCTATGATGTAATAAAGGTAACTGATGGAAATGGTTGTGAGAGTACTCCTAATCCTTCAAATGCTTCTATTTTAGTTAATCCTACGCCTGAAGTAAATATTACTGTTAGTGGAATTAATCCAATATGTGAAGGACAGAACTCTGAACTATTTTTTCCTGTTATCTCTGGAACACCTCCTTTTAATGTGAATTATTTAGCTGGAGGGTCTACATTAAATACTAATATCGATGGTTCTGGTAATCTAACAACTGGTGGGCCTATGATTATTTCTCCAAATACAACAACTACTTATACTCTAACATCATTAACTGATGCTAAAGGCTGTACAAATACGCTTTTAAATAGTGCAACATTAACAGTAAATGAAATTCCTAATGTAATTGTAAGTGGAGACACTGAAATTTGTAATCAAGATCAAACACCATTATTTTTTACTTTTACTTCTGGTGTTGCACCATGGACTGTGAGTTATAATGTGGCTTCAACACCAGGTACTGTTACATTATACAATACTAACGACACATTAATAGTAGATCCTAATGTTACAACGACATATACATTTACTAATATTAGTGATAACAATTGTTCTTCAACAATAACTGAAGAGGCAACAATTACTGTAAATTCGCTTCCACAAGCAGTTATTTCTGGTGGAGGTTCCGTTTGTGATGATGGAAGTACAATAGAAGTACAGATTATCACTACTGGTGGAACTCCAGATTACAATATTAGTTACAATGCTGGAATAACAAATAAATTTGTTGCTGATGCTGGATCTCCATTCATCATTAATACTAATGAATCAGGGACTTATACAATTTCAGAAATTATTGATAGTAAAGGATGTGTTGCTCAAAGTATAAATGGAAGTGTAAATGTATATGTTAATGAGTTCCCAGAAGTAGTATTACAAGCATACCCACAACCAACAACAATAACGAATCCAAAAATTACATTTATTGATGCATCCACAGATCACGTAAGTGGCTATTGGGACTTTGGTGATGGTACTATTGAGTTCACTAATTTTGACGAACTTATTCATACTTATACTGATACAGGGTCATTTGAAGTAATGTTACAAATTGAAAGTGACAGTGGTTGTATCTCTACTGCTTATCAAACAATTGTTATTGATCCGGACTTTCTTGTATATATTCCAGATGGATTTACACCAAATAATGATTTGAAAAATGATTATTATCAACCAATTGTTAGTGGTGTTCTAAGTTATGAGTTCTCTATTTATAATAGATACGGACAACGTATATTTAGAACCAATGAATACTCAAGCATATATTGTCAAGATGGATGCTCGGCTGCATGGGATGGATTAATGGACAATGGTGATTATGCTGCTGTTGGTAACTATACTTATCAAATGGTAGTATTTGATCTTAATGGAAAAGAACGTACATTCCAAGGTAATATTTCTTTAATGAGATAAGTTTTGAACTCATAATTGTTTGTTTAATACTAAATAAAAATTAGTATAAATAAGGCTTAGCTTTGTCTCACAAAAAATTAGATGTGAAAAAAATAATTTTAAATTTATTGCTATTATTTTTCGTTTCTGATGTTTTTTCTCAAGGTACTTGTTCAACTGCACTTCCTTTTTGTACTGGAAGTAATTATACTTTTCCCGCATCAATTAACACACCTGCTCCTCCGGGAACTAATTTTGGTTGTCTAGGAACGCAACCAAATCCTGCTTTTTATTATATGGAGATAGCAAATCCAGGAAACTTAACAATATATATGTCTACAACTCCTCAACGAGATATAGATTTTATCTGTTGGGGACCGTTTACAAATTTTAATACCATGTGTAATCAACTTAACACTGCTCCTATTGAGGATTGTAGCTACTCTGCTTCATGGAATGAAACGTGTAACATAACTGGTGCATTAACTGGAGAATATTATTTACTCTTAATTACAAACTATTCAAATCAAAATTGTAACATTTCATTTTCTCAAACTGGTGGAAATGGAACTACAAATTGTTGTATTTTAGGTGGTAATGCTGGAGATGATAATAGTCTAACAGTTTGTCAAAACGATACTTCATTTAATATGTTTGATCAACTTCTTGGTAATCCAAATATTGGAGGATCATGGTACGGACCATCAAACAATCTTCTCTTAAGTTCAATTTTTAGTCCAAGTATAAATACATCTGGAGTATATTCATACCTTGTTCCTGGTACTTCATCTTGTCCAGATGATACTAGTTTCTTAGACATAACTGTTAACACCAACCCAAATGTTTCATTTTCATTACCAAATGAAATATGTTCTAATGAACCTGAAATCATTTTAAATGGAATACCCACAGGGGGAAATTATTTAGGAAATGGTTCCAACACTAATATCTTTACACCATCAAATATTGGATTAAATACAATAACATATTTTTATACTGATACAAATAGTTGTACTGATACTGCAATTCAAAATATTGTTGTCCATGATGCTCCCAATGTAATTGCTACTTCAACTAACACAACATGTTATGGATACAACGATGGGCAAATTAATGTTAATATAACAGGAGGAACACCTCCAATAATTCAAAATTGGGGTGGTGTAAATACAACTTCACTTATTGCAGGATCTTATGCCTATAGTATATCTGATTCAAATAATTGCATTGTTACAGACACTGTTAATGTCTATGAACCTCCAGGTTTTTTAACAAATATTATCAAAGAAGATGTAATCTGCAATGGAGATAGCAATGGAATGGCAATTGTTAATTTTCAAATTGATAATTACCCAAATTCATTTGGCACAGAATCTTTACTTGATTATTGCATATCATCTCCAGGAACAAATACATTCAGTAATATTAATTCAGTACAACTTGATGGAGATAATTTTAATATAAATAACAATACCAATGGTCAATGTGATTCGTATGAAGATTACACTAATTTTTTCGCAGATTTAACTCAAGGGCAAACATACACGGTATTCATCAGTCTAGGAGACTGTGATGGCTTTAATTTTCCAAGTGGTGGGCATATCTATATTGATTGGAATGTTGATGGAGATTTTTTAGATCCTGGTGAACAGATTGGATCTATTCCATTTGGAGATACAATAGCTAATGCATTAGTCCCAATAACATTCACGGTTCCAATGACTGGGTCTTATGGTCCAACTAGAATGAGAGTAATGTCTCAATTTTCAAGCTTATCTTCAATAGCTAATTTTACAGCTTGTGACTTAGGAATTTTTGATCCTTCGACATCAACTTATTCTGAACCATGGTATGGAGCAACAGAAGATTATTCAATTACTATTTATCCTGATACCACTGCTCAAACTTATTTGTGGTCAAATAGTCAAACTACAGATACAATAAACAATATATTAGCTGGACCCTATACAGTAGATATTACCAGTAATGGATGTACTTTAAGAGATTCTGTTTTTATTAATCAACCACAAACTTTAAATGTATCATTAAATATTACTAATGTAAGTTGCAATGGTGGAAATGATGGTGGAATTACATTCAATATTTCTGGTGGTACAACTAATTATTCGATTAATATAAATAATACAATACAAAATCTATCAACTAATACTTCAACCTACTCCACTCCTTTTTCATTAGCTGCTGGAATTTATCCCTATACAATTACTGATGTGAATGGTTGTTTAATAATTGACACCGCATATGTGAATGAATCTTTTGCTATTAATCTTATTGAAAATATACAAGATATAAGTTGTTATGGTGGTACTGATGGGAGTATAGATTTATCTATTAGTGGTGGAACTGGACCCTACTCCTACTTATGGAGCAATAATGATACTACACAGGATATTACTAATTTATCATTTGGCACTTACTTTTATACCATAACAGACTCATTAGGTTGTCAATTTACAGATACTGCTTCAATTAATCAGCCTACTCCTATCGATGTTATTCCACAAACATCCGATGTGTCTTGTGCTAATGGAAATGATGGAAGTGCAATACTAAATATCACTGGTGGAACACCTCCATACATTGAAAACTGGGGAACGAGTAACCCTTTAAACCTAACTGCAGGTGGCCATACTTATATTGTGAATGATGATAATGGGTGTAATTATACTGGTTCTATCAATATAACAGAACCTGCTCCAATTATTGTTAGCTATATAACTACTAATGCATTATGTAATGGCGTTAATGATGGAACTGCAATACTAAATATATCTGGAGGAGTTAGTCCTTACAATGAAAATTGGGGAACAAATAATCCACTGGCACTAAGTGCGGGGACACATGTCTTTATTATTACAGATACAAATGGATGTGTATTGACAGACTCTGTGCTAATTACCCAACCGAATCAAATGAATGTTATTGTAGATACCTTTAGGGTAAGTTGTTCAGGATTATCTGATGGGAGCGCTTCATTAAATATATCAGGTGGAACGGCTCCATACATTGAAAATTGGGGAGTAAACAATCCAATGGCTCTAAATGCAGGAACCTATAGTTTTACAGTAACTGATAGTAATAATTGTCTGTATCAAGGACAAGCTATAATCACTGAACCTAATCCAATATCAGTAAATGAATTTATTACCAATGTGAGCTGTTTTGGATTGTCAGATGGAGTGGTATTGCTACAAATAAGCGGAGGAACTGCTCCATACAATCAAGACTGGTTAGGTGATGATCCACTCGGTCTTCCTCAGGGGAATTATAGTTATACCGTTAGCGATACAAACGGATGTAGCTTAACCAATTTTATTACAATTACCCAGCCAAATGAATTATTAGTTACATCTTCAGTAGGTAATGTAAGCTGTCATGGCTATAATGATGGTAGTATAAACTTAAATATATCTGGAGGAACAATACCTTATAATGAAAATTGGGGAGGAAATAATCCATTAGCACTAACAGCTGGAACATATAACTTTGTTGTAACAGATGACAATGGGTGTCAATTTATTGATGATGCAATAGTAAACCAACCTAATAAAATATTAGCTGACTTTAGCGTAGAGAGCCCTATCTGTGAAGGACAACCATCTAAAATATATATCAATATTATAAATAATACATGTAATCAATATACAATAGAAATTGATGATGAAAATAATACAACACTATATATTATTGATTCAATTGGTAACGTAATTATTGATAATAGTCAAATACTTCTATACCCTAGCCAAACAATTGATGCTACATTATTATCAATAACAGATATATACGGCTGTGTAAGTCAAATAAATGAAGATAAAAATATAATAGTAAATCAACTACCTAATTTAAGTATGACACTTAATGATATTTGTGAAAGTAATCCTTCTTTTGTCTTAGATCAAGCAAGTCCAAGTGGAGGAACCTATTATATAAACGATACGGCTACAACCATTTTTAATACAGACAGTCTACCAACTGGAGACTATATAATAAGATATGATTATACAGAACCATTAACATCATGTAATAATACAATAGAGGATATTATTAGTTTACTACCATCCCCTACTGCAAGTTTTGTTGCTGGACCACAACCAACAGACTTAGATGATCCTAATATAAGATTCTTCAACACTAGTGAGGACTTTACTAATTTAATATGGAGTGTAGATGAAGGGCAAACAATAGAAGATGAAACAGATTTTATCTATACGTATACTGATACAGGTACATATATTGCTCAATTGATAATCATTAATCAATATAATTGTACAGATACCGTAAGTCAAACTGTAATAATCAACCCTGTATATAGCATATTTATACCTTCATCATTTACACCTAATGATGATGATAAAAATGAAGTCTTTGAACCTATCATAAATGCTGCTCAATCATATACTATGAAAATATATGACAGATGGGGAGGCATAATATATCAAGGAGAAAATCAAGGATGGGATGGAAAAAATGCCCCTAGTGGTCAATATTTTTATAGCATAGAAATTATAGATTATAAAAATAAACTAGAAAAAGAAGTAGGACAAGTTACACTTATAAAATAAAGATATTTAGTTTTATGTAACTTTGTATCATGAAAAGGTGGCTACTTTTTTTGTTTTTTATTCCATTATTAATTAAAGGACAAACAACTATTACAATATGTGATGGAGATAGCGCTTTAATTTATGGTAATTGGCAAATGAATGCAGGTACATACACCAATTCAAATGGGAATACAACAATTTTAGTAGTAAATCCCCTTCCAGTAATTACACCAAATTTTATTCTAAATGGAAATGCAACTATACAACCAGGAAATGTTTTTCAACTAACTCCAGCAATTGGAAATCAATCTGGATCTGTTTGGAATAGCATACAAATAAACCTAAATAATCCTTTTCACTTTAACATAGATTTATTTTTAGGATGTAATAATGGTGGTGCAGATGGAATAGCATTTGTTTTACAGCCAATTAGTACATCGCTAGGGTCAAGTGGAGGTGGCTTAGGATATGCTGGTATTAACCCCTCTTTTGCTGTTGAATTTGATACTTGGCAAAATGGTGGGTATGCTGATCCAGTATATGATCATATAGCAATACAAAGAAATGGAATACTAAACCATCAAACATGGAACAATAATAATCTTGCAGGTCCTGTAGGATTTCCACCAAGTAATTATCAGATTGAGGATTGTCAATGGCATAGCGCGGTTTTTATGTGGGATCCGGCTATACAAACATTTACTTTAGATTTTGATGGATATACAAACGTAATTAGCTACACTGGAGATATAGTAAATAATATATTTGGAGGTAATCCCATGGTTTATTGGGGATTAACCGCAGCTACAGGTGGAGCGAATAATGTCCAAAAATTTAGATTTAATTATGAATTAAATGACACCACTATATGTCAAAATGATTCTATAATGATTAATTCCTTAGCTATTGCAAATTCATATACCTATTTATGGACACCTAATTACAACATTTCAGATAATACATTAGCATCACCATATTTTTCACCTGACACAACAACTACTTATACATTAGCGATTACTAATTCGTATGGATGTACTTATGTAGACTCATTTGTAATTAATGTAGATACATCTGCAAATATTTATTTTCCCTTAGTAGACGAATTTTGTCTTGGATCTCCACCAATTAATTTAAATTTTGCATCTCCATCAGGGGGACAGTATTTTGTTAATGGACAATTCTCAAATATCTTTAATCCAAATATTAGTAATTTAGGAACAAATAGCATTACTTATAATTATACCAGTAGTAATAGTTGCTCAAATTCATTAACTCAAAATATAGAAGTTTTTGATGCTCCTATAATCACACCTATTATTACAAATGCATCTTGTCAAGGATTTTCTGATGGACAAGCAGTTTTAAATATAACCGGTGGCACGCCTCCATACATTGAAAACTGGGGAAGTATTAACCCTTTAAATCTAAGCGCCGGCAATTATCCATATTCAGTTATTGACTCAAATAATTGTGTTTTTAATGATACAATACAAATTTTTGAGCCTGGATTTTTCGGATCAACCATAGTCAATAATAATGTTAGTTGTAATGGGTTAAGCGATGGAAATGCAATTATACAGCTACAGGGAACATCCACTCCTGCAGGTACCGTTTCTAATTTAACTTATTGTCAATCAAATCCTGGAACAAATACATTTAGTAATATAAAAGATGTACAGTTAATTGGTGATAATAATAATATCAACAACAACACTAGTGGACAATGTGATTCATATGAAGATTATACAAATATGTTTGCTGATCTTACTGAAGGCCAATCATATTCAGTAACTATCAGTCTTGGAGATTGTGATGGTTTTAATTTTCCTAGCGGTGGATATGTATATATCGACTGGAATATGGATGGTGACTTTCTTGACCCTGGTGAAGAAATTGGAGCTATACCTTTTGGAGATACGATTGCAAATTCATCAGTAAGTATTCCATTTACAGTACCTTCATTAGGATTTTATGGGGCAACTAGAATGAGAGTTATGTCACAATTTTCCAGTCTTTCTAATATTTCTGGAATGTCTTCCTGCGACATAGGTATTTTTAATCCAAGTACATCATCATATAACGAACCATGGTATGGGGCGACAGAAGATTACTCAATTGTAATAAATGGCACAACGATTTTAGCATCATATTTATGGTCAAACAGTAGTACTTCGAATAATATTGATAGTCTAAGTCCTGGTTTATATTCCGTAATTATTACTAATGATAATGGATGTGTAATTTCAGATTCAGTTAATATTACTGAACCAAATCCAATTAATATTTCATATTCTTCAAATAATGTAACAACATGCCAGGGAGGTAATGGAAGTATTGACATATCAATTTCAGGAGGAACAAGCCCGTATAGTTTCCTATGGAGTAACAGTGATACAACAGAAGATATTTCTAATTTAACTTCAGGAATTTATTCACTAAACATAACAGATTCTAATGGCTGTACTGACTCTGTTTCTATAATTATTGATGAACCACCATCAATTCTTCTAAATTATTCTGCTACCAACCCAACATGTATTGGCTATAATAATGGAAGTATAGATTTAAACATAACTTCAGGAACAGCTCCTTTTAACTTTAATTGGAATAATAATGATTCAACTGAAGATATTTCAAACCTAATAGCAGGAAACTATTCAGTTACTGTAACTGATTCCAATGGATGTAATGGAATAATTTCAATTACACTTTCTGATCCTGTTCTGCCTAATATATCTTTTACATTTACTAATACAAGTTGTTATGGTGGTACTGATGGGAGTATAGATTTATCTATTAGTGGTGGAACTGGACCCTACTCCTACTTATGGAGCAATAATGATACTACACAGGATATTACTAATTTATCATTTGGCACTTACTTTTATACCATAACAGACTCATTAGGTTGTCAATTTACAGATACTGCTTCAATTAATCAGCCTACTCCTATCGATGTTATTCCACAAACATCCGATGTGTCTTGTGCTAATGGAAATGATGGAAGTGCAATACTAAATATCACTGGTGGAACACCTCCATACATTGAAAACTGGGGAACGAGTAACCCTTTAAACCTAACTGCAGGTGGCCATACTTATATTGTGAATGATGATAATGGGTGTAATTATACTGGTTCTATCAATATAACAGAACCTGCTCCAATTATTGTTAGCTATATAACTACTAATGCATTATGTAATGGCGTTAATGATGGAACTGCAATACTAAATATATCTGGAGGAGTTAGTCCTTACAATGAAAATTGGGGAACAAATAATCCACTGGCACTAAGTGCGGGGACACATGTCTTTATTATTACAGATACAAATGGATGTGTATTGACAGACTCTGTGCTAATTACCCAACCGAATCAAATGAATGTTATTGTAGATACCTTTAGGGTAAGTTGTTCAGGATTATCTGATGGGAGCGCTTCATTAAATATATCAGGTGGAACGGCTCCATACATTGAAAATTGGGGAGTAAACAATCCAATGGCTCTAAATGCAGGAACCTATAGTTTTACAGTAACTGATAGTAATAATTGTCTGTATCAAGGACAAGCTATAATCACTGAACCTAATCCAATATCAGTAAATGAATTTATTACCAATGTGAGCTGTTTTGGATTGTCAGATGGAGTGGTATTGCTACAAATAAGCGGAGGAACTGCTCCATACAATCAAGACTGGTTAGGTGATGATCCACTCGGTCTTCCTCAGGGGAATTATAGTTATACCGTTAGCGATACAAACGGATGTAGCTTAACCAATTTTATTACAATTACCCAGCCAAATGAATTATTAGTTACATCTTCAGTAGGTAATGTAAGCTGTCATGGCTATAATGATGGTAGTATAAACTTAAATATATCTGGAGGAACAATACCTTATAATGAAAATTGGGGAGGAAATAATCCATTAGCACTAACAGCTGGAACATATAACTTTGTTGTAACAGATGACAATGGGTGTCAATTTATTGATGATGCAATAGTAAACCAACCTAATAAAATATTAGCTGACTTTAGCGTAGAGAGCCCTATCTGTGAAGGACAACCATCTAAAATATATATCAATATTATAAATAATACATGTAATCAATATACAATAGAAATTGATGATGAAAATAATACAACACTATATATTATTGATTCAATTGGTAACGTAATTATTGATAATAGTCAAATACTTCTATACCCTAGCCAAACAATTGATGCTACATTATTATCAATAACAGATATATACGGCTGTGTAAGTCAAATAAATGAAGATAAAAATATAATAGTAAATCAACTACCTAATTTAAGTATGACACTTAATGATATTTGTGAAAGTAATCCTTCTTTTGTCTTAGATCAAGCAAGTCCAAGTGGAGGAACCTATTATATAAACGATACGGCTACAACCATTTTTAATACAGACAGTCTACCAACTGGAGACTATATAATAAGATATGATTATACAGAACCATTAACATCATGTAATAATACAATAGAGGATATTATTAGTTTACTACCATCCCCTACTGCAAGTTTTGTTGCTGGACCACAACCAACAGACTTAGATGATCCTAATATAAGATTCTTCAACACTAGTGAGGACTTTACTAATTTAATATGGAGTGTAGATGAAGGGCAAACAATAGAAGATGAAACAGATTTTATCTATACGTATACTGATACAGGTACATATATTGCTCAATTGATAATCATTAATCAATATAATTGTACAGATACCGTAAGTCAAACTGTAATAATCAACCCTGTATATAGCATATTTATACCTTCATCATTTACACCTAATGATGATGATAAAAATGAAGTCTTTGAACCTATCATAAATGCTGCTCAATCATATACTATGAAAATATATGACAGATGGGGAGGCATAATATATCAAGGAGAAAATCAAGGATGGGATGGAAAAAATGCCCCTAGTGGTCAATATTTTTATAGCATAGAAATTATAGATTATAAAAATAAACTAGAAAAAGAAGTAGGACAAGTTACACTTATAAAATAAATGAAAAAAATCTCACTTTTATCGGACACTCATAGTGTTCTTGATGAAAGATTTATTCCTCATTTAAAAGATTCAGATGAAATTTGGCATGCTGGAGATATTGGTTCATTAGTTATATACGATAAATTGAATGAAATATCAAAAGTTAAAGCAGTATATGGAAATATTGATAATCATCAAATAAGAATAATATTAGCCTCAGAAGTATTCTTCAAATGTGAAGGTTTAAATATATATATGACACATATTGGAGGTTATCCAGGAAAATACTCTAAAGCAGTAAAAGAAAAAATTGAAAAAACAAAACCAGATATTTTTATTTGTGGGCACTCACACATTCTAAAAGTGATGAATGATAAAATTAATAACCTATTATTTATAAATCCTGGAGCAGCAGGAAATCATGGTATTCATCAAGTAAAGACTATTGTTCAATTTATAATAAATGAAAAAAAAATAAGTGATTTGAAAATTATAGAACTAAAAAGATAAGATTTACCTTATTCTATCTGCATCCTTAATTAATTTTTCATCTTTTTTGATAAAAAAAGATGCTAAAAAAAGTAATAAAAAAGGAATAATACACAGAAAAAGTCCTGATTCAAAATTGAATTTTTCTCTATAAACTAATAATACAATAAGGTAAAAAAAAGTAATCATTAGCCTTGAAAGAGAAGAAAGCAACCTTTGTTTGCTTCTATTTTTATATTGAAAAATAGCATAAATTGAAATAAATGCTGAAACAAAAAGTAAAAGTCTCAAATATGGAAAATCATTATAAAGATAATATAGTCCATCTTCATTACTTAGAACTGGAGCTATAAAAATTATGAGCAATGAAGCTAATGCAGATAGTAAGAAAAAAATTGACTGTATTCTTTGAATCATACCTCTACAAAGGTAAATAATAATGTATTAAAATCTTTATTATTCTAAAAATTCGTATAATTGCATTGACTTTCCAAAGATTTTATCTAAATCCTATATAAATTAAATCAAAACTGTGATCCTAATTCACAGATCATAATCAAAAAAAAACATAATGTACAAACTAGAGGAATTAAATAACTCAAAAGTATCTGAATTAAGAGAAATTGCTAAAAAATTAGAAATTAAAAATCATGACAAACTAAAAAAATTAGATTTAGCTTATGCAATTCTCGACTATCAAGCAGAGCATAATAATCCAGAAAAAAACAAAGGAGAAGCTCCAAAAAAAGTTCAAGAAAAAACAAATCCTAAAAAAGATTTTGTAAAAAATAAGAAACCTAAATCAGCTGATTACAAAAAAGAAAATAAAAATATCCCAAATAAAAAAAATACGAATCATTCAAACAATAATAGCAATAATAATATGAGGGGTAAAAATCACGATAGACCTAATCCAAATAACAAACCAAAATCTGATTATGATTATGATTTTAGTGGTATTATAGAAACTGAAGGTGTAATAGAAATTATGCCTGATGGATATGGATTTATGAGGTCATCTGACTATCACTATTTATCTTCTCCTGATGATGTATATGTATCTCATTCACAAATTAAGTTATTTGGTTTAAAAACTGGTGATACAATCATTGGTACTGTAAGGCCTCCAAAATCTGGTGAGAAATACTTTCCTTTAATTAATGTAAATAAAATTAATGGAAGAGATCCTGCAATTGCAAGAGATAGAGTTCCTTTTGAACACTTAAAACCATTATTTCCTAATGAAAAATTTAACTTACTAAATAATGGACATAATAATATCTCTACCAGAATGCTTGATATTTTCACTCCTCTTGGTAAAGGTCAAAGAGGTTTAATCGTAGCTCAACCGAAGACGGGAAAGACAGTATTACTAAAAGAGATTGCAAATGCAATTGCTGATAATCATCCAGAAGTATACATGATTATTCTTCTCATTGATGAAAGACCTGAGGAGGTTACAGACATGGAAAGAAGTGTAAATGCTGAAGTAATTGCTTCTACATTTGATGAGCCAGCAAGTAGACATGTTAAAGTTGCAGATATTGTTTTAGAAAAGGCAAAAAGAATGACTGAATGCGGACATGATGTTGTTATTTTACTTGACTCTATTACCAGACTAGCAAGAGCATATAATACCGTTCAACCAGCTTCTGGAAAAATTTTAAGTGGTGGTGTTGATGCAAACGCTTTACATAAACCAAAAAGATTCTTTGGAGCAGCAAGAAAAATAGAAAATGGTGGGTCCTTAACTATATTAGCTACTGCTCTAACAGAAACAGGAAGTAAAATGGATGAAGTTATTTTTGAAGAATTTAAAGGAACAGGAAATATGGAACTTCAATTAGACAGAAAAATATCAAATAGACGAATTTATCCAGCAGTTGATTTAGTTGCATCAAGTACAAGAAGAGAGGATCTTCTTTTAGATAAAGATCATATTCAACGAATTTGGGTTTTAAGAAATTATCTTGCTGATATGAATCCTGTTGAAGCCATTGAATTTATGAAAGATAGACTGCAAAAAACTAAGGACAATAACGAATTTCTAATTACAATGAATGGATAAAACTATTTATTAAAAATTCCATAAATAGTTGAACCAGTACCAGTCATACTTGCATACAGTGCTCCATCTGAGTAAAATCTTTCTTTAGCTTTTTCTAACTGTGAATGTTTTCTAAATATATATTTTTCAAAATCATTCTTAATTCTTCCTTTCCAGCTTTCAACATTTAAATTTATAGATTGATTTAAGTTTTGAATTTGTGAATCTAAATCGATATTAGAAAAAGTATCAATAGTACTTATATGAATATTTGAGTGAAATAATCTTATACTATAATTAGATAAATCTAAATCAATTTTATTCATAATTTCTCCAATACCTGAAACTATTTTGGGTTCATTATCAATAAAAAAAGGACAATCAGCTCCAATTCCCAAGGATATTTTTTCTAAATTTTCAAAATTTAATTTCAAATTAAACATTTCATTAAGACCCTTTAGTACAAATGATGCGTTAGATGATCCGCCTCCAAGCCCGGAGCCAATTGGAATCATTTTATGTAAATGAATATGAACTGGCGGTATATTATGTAATAATTTTAAGGTATTATATGCATCTTTACACAAATTGTTTTTTCCAGGAATTTCTATCCCCGAAGTGGTAAATAAAAAATTATCAGATTCTATTATTTCAATTATATCGAAACAATCAAAGACCGGATAAAATATTGATGAAATATTGTGATATCCGTCAGCTCTTTTTGACAAAATATTTAAGCCAATATTAATTTTAGCGTTTGAATATAAAATCATAAGAATAGTTTTCAACAACAAATGTAATCATCTGATTTTTTATATTCATCGACAAATGATTTTATTTATATTTGATATTCTTTTAATTTTAGATTTCTATGCAATATCTTGATTTTGAAAAACCTCTTGAAGAATTAAACAACAAACTAATTCAGGCAAAAGAACTTTCTGATATTGAAAATGTAGATGTAAGCAAAACCATTATAGACATTGAATTGCAGATACAAAAAACAAAAGAAAAAATCTACAAAAATTTAACTTCTTGGCAAAAAGTACAGTTATCTAGACATCCTGAAAGACCATATACTCTTGATTATATTAATGCACTAACTGAGGGAGATTTTATTGAGCTTCATGGTGACAGAAATACTAAAGATGATAAAGCAATGATTGGTGGATGGGGAACATTAGATAACCAAACAGTTATGTTTATTGGCCAACAAAAAGGAAGAAATACTAAAGAACGTCAATTTAGAAATTTTGGAATGGCCAATCCTGAAGGTTATAGAAAAGCTCTTAGGTTGATGAGATTAGCAGAAAAGTTTAACAAACCTGTTATTACATTAATAGATACTCCTGGTGCATATCCAGGACTAGAAGCTGAAAAAAGAGGTCAAGGAGAAGCTATAGCAAGAAATATCATTGAAATGACAAGGTTAAAGACTCCAATTATATGTGTTATTATCGGTGAAGGAGCTTCAGGTGGAGCACTTGGAATTGGTGTTGGAGATCATGTCCTAATGTTAAACAATTCATGGTATTCAGTTATTTCCCCTGAAAATTGTTCAACAATTTTGTGGAGAAGTTGGGATTACAAAGAAAAAGCAGCTGAATCTTTAAAGCTTACTGCCAAAGACATGAAAAAAAATAAATTAGTTGACAAAATCATTAAAGAACCTTTGTCAGGGGCTCATTCTGATAAGGAAAATACTTTTAAAATTGTTAAAAAAGAAATTTTAAGTTCTTTGAATGAATTAAAAAAACTTTCAATTAACCAACTTATAAAAAAAAGAATGGATAAGTTTTGTAAAATGGGAATAGTAAAATAAAATGGCAAAAAGAATAGGAAAAAAACTTTTAAGTGCAACATCAACTCAAAAAATTGATGGAAAACTACAACCACAAGCAATTGAATTAGAAGAAGCTGTTCTTGGAGCATTAATGATTGATAATGAATCGTTGTCTGATACAATTGATAGCTTACAACCTGAATACTTTTACAAACCAGATAATCAAAAAATATTTGAAGCCATAATAAATCTTTTTAATAATAGTAAACCTGTTGATATTTTAACTGTTTCTGAAGAATTGAAAAGAATGGGAGATTTAGATTCTGTTGGTGGAATGTTATATATAAGTCAATTAACTAATAATATTTCTTCATCATCAAATACGGAATTTCATGCAAGAATCATAGCCGAAAAATTTATTAAAAGATCATTGATAAGTATTTCTAACAATATTATAGGCGATGCTTTTAACGACACAATAGATATTTTTGATTTATTAAATACTGCTGAAGAAAAATTATTTAATGTAACTGAGGGTACTCTAAGAAAAAGTTACGATAAAATGAGTGTTTTAATAAAAGGTGCTCTTGATAATATTGAGGTTTTAAGACAAAAAGAAGATGGACTAAGTGGTGTTCCATCAGGATTCACTAAGCTTGATAGGGTTACCTCTGGATGGCAAAAATCAGATCTAGTAATTGTAGCAGCTCGTCCAGGAATGGGTAAAACAGCTTTTGCATTGAGCATGGCAAGGAATATTGCTATAAATCATGAAAAAGCCATTGGTTTATTTTCACTTGAAATGTCATCAGAACAACTTGTTTCAAGATTAATTGCGAGTGAGGCAGAATTATCTGCCTCTAAATTAAGAAAAGGTGATCTGAAAGACTATGAAATGGTTCAATTACACGAAAAAATCAAACAATTGTCTGATGCTCAAATTTACATTGATGACACTCCCGCTTTAACAGTCTTTGAATTAAGAGCAAAGGCTAGAAGATTGGTGAAAAATCATAATGTAGAAATAATTATCATAGATTATTTACAATTAATGAGTGCTGGTGGAAATGCTGGAAATCGTGAACAAGAAATCTCAACAATTTCAAGATCTCTAAAAGGAATAGCAAAAGAGTTGAAAATACCTGTAATTGCATTATCACAAGTTAACAGAGGGGTTGAAAGTAGAACAGGTACTGGAAGTAAAAGACCCATGCTTTCAGACCTTAGAGAATCAGGAGCTATTGAACAGGATGCAGATATTGTTACATTTATTTATAGACCAGAGTACTACAAGATTTATGAATGGGACAATGGAGATGATTCAAGAAGTCAGGCTGAAATAATTATTGCGAAACATAGAAATGGTGCTTTAGAAAATGTTAGATTAAAGTTTACTGCCGAATTTGCTAAATTTTCTGACATTGATTATTTTGATGATTTCTCAAGTAATATTGATGCTGAATCTATGATATCAACTGTTTCATCAAGTATGAATACCGAAAATGACGAAAGCACACCATTCTAAAGTTCTTAAAGCTAGCTTTTTACTTCTACTATTTTTCCTTAACCTTTCGTCGTTAAAAGCATCATACATTTTAATAAATATGGATGATAACCAAACAAATCATCTTAAAGCATATGGAATAGCATATTTATCGATACAAAAAGAAATTGATGTTAGTTGGTTATTAAATTATAAAGGTGGAAGTTTTTTAATCAAGACTAATAATTTTATTGAAAATGAATGTAAAATAAGAAATGTTTCTTATGATTTAATTGCAGATATTGCATCAAACAGAATATTAAGTGATATTTCTAAAGATGATGTAAATCAAGAAGTTATTCGTTTAGAAAAAGCTCCAAAAATTGCAATTTATTCTCCTAAAAACAAGCAGCCATGGGATGATGCTGTTACATTAGCTTTAACATATGCAGAAATTCCATATGATGTTATATATGATGAAGAAGTTCTAAATAACTTACTACCACTTTATGACTGGCTACATCTTCATCATGAAGATTTTACAGGACAATATGGAAAATTTTATGCTTCATTTAAAAATGCATCATGGTATAAAGAGCAAAAAAAATCATTTGAAAATGATGCAAAAAGATTAGGTTTTGATAAGGTTTCACAAGCAAAACTTGCTGTTGCTAAAAAAATTAAAGAATATGTTACTAGTGGAGGTTTTCTTTTTGCAATGTGTTCTGCAACAGATTCATATGATATAGCATTAGCCTCTGAGGGAATTGACATATGCCATCATATGTTTGATGGAGATCCAATAGAAAATAACATCAACAGTAAACTTGATTTTAGTAAAACTTTAGCTTTTAAAAATTTTGATTTAATTCAAAATCCAAATAAGTATGAATTTTCGTCAATTGATGCAACTCAAACAAGAAGAATCAAAGCGAATGTTGATTTCTTTACTTTGTTTGATTTTTCTGCAAAATGGGATCCTGTGCCAACTATGCTTTGTCAAAATCACATGCAAGTAATCAAAGGATTTATGGGTCAAACAACATCTTTCAGAAAAAAATATTTAAAATCTGATGTAATTGTAATGGGAGAAACAAAAGCTTCAAACGAAGCAAGATACATTCACGGAAAATTAGGAAATGGAACATGGACATTCTATGGTGGTCATGATCCTGAAGATTATCAACATAAAGTAGGAGATCCTAAAACTGATTTATCATTACACCCAAACTCTCCTGGCTATAGATTAATCCTTAATAATATTTTATTTCCAGCAGCAAAAAAGAAAAAATTAAAAACATAATTTTTTATAGTTCTACAATTTTATCTTTCTCAAACCAAGTTGTATAATTATCTTGATATTTTTTTTCTATAGAATTTCTTTTGATTTTCATAGTTGGTGTTAAAAATTTATTTTCAACAGTCCAATTTTCTTTTAGTAACACAACATTATTAATCACCTCATGTTTTTCTAAAGATTGGTTTACAGAATCTAGTGTTTTTAAAATAGATGATTGAATATCTGTCGAGTTTTTAGAATTTTCAGATAAAACAGCTAAAGCAATAGGTTGTGGGATACCATTACCCACAACACATACTTGCTCAATATAATTATTTTCAGATAATTTCATTTCAATTGGTGTTGGAGCAACATACTTTCCTTTTGTTGTTTTAAAAATATCTTTAACTCTTCCTGTAATTTTTAAAAAACCTTCATTATCAATAGAACCTTCATCTCCAGTATAAAGCCAACCATCTTTTATAATTTCATTGGTTTGTTGTTCATCTTTATAGTATCCTAACATTAATGCTTCATGTTTTATTAAAATCTCATTAATTTCACTAAGTTTTACATGACAATTAGGAAGGGCTTTACCAACACATCCAATCTTAATATTATCCTTTAGAGTAACATGAGAATAACATGTATTTTCAGTCATAGCATATGCTTCTTGAATATTAACGCCAAGCTTAGCAAACCAGTTTATTGTTGATACAGGAGTTGGTGCTGCTCCAGTAAAAATATTTTTTGCATTTAAAAGACCTAAGCCTTTTTTGATTTTATTCTTAATCAAAGAAGATATAAAAGGTATTTTTAATAAAATATTTAATTTTTTTTGAGGCAACTTAAGTAAAATACCTTGCTGGAATTTAGTCCATATTCTAGGAACTCCTAAAAATACTGTTGGTGATGCATGTGATAAGTTTTGACTAAATGTATCAATACTTTCAGCAAAATAAACTCTTCCTCCAATATATAGACTACACATTTGAACTAATAATCTTTCAGCAATATGACTTAATGGTAGATACGAAAAAAAGGTGTCATCATTATTTTTTATTTCTAATGCGGTACTAGCGTTAACTGTAGCAAAACTAAAATTAAAAAATGAGTGCATGACGCCTTTAGAATTTCCTGTAGTTCCTGAAGTATAAATTATCGAAGCCAGTTCATCAGATTTTCTAACTAAATCATTTGCTGGACTAATATTATTAATCAAATCATCCCACATTGGAAAATCTTCTGTATAAAAAGGAAAAGAAATACAATTAATATCCTCTGGAATTCCTGACTTTTGATTTTCAAAATCATCTAACTTACCAACAAAAAGTAATTTTGTTTCACTATGAACTAATATTTGATTTAATGAATCTGAGTTTAAATTTGGATATAGAGGAACAGAAATGTTTCCAGATAAAAATATAGCTAAATCTGACATTATCCAATGAGCACAATTTTTTGATAAAATACCAATCTTTGAATTTTTATCAAGATTTAATGAATTAATATAAGCGGCCATCTTTCTAACTTGAATAGCAACTTCACTAAAAGTCCAATCATGCCATTCGCCATTAATAGGTTGACTTAAATAAATTGCATTAGGTTTTTCTTTCTCCCATTTATAAAGCCAATCAAGAGTAGTTTTATATTCCATTTTTTGTGTTTTATTTATTGTATAAAAATAAAAAATTATAAGCTATGCATGCATAGCTTATAAACACTATATTTGGAATAAAAAAAATGGAACCAGAAGATACTATTGATTATAATTTAAGAAAAACATGGTTTAATATTAGTAAGATGTACAATAGAACTGCATCTGATTATATGGGCAGTATGTCACTTGCAATGATTGTATTAAACATAGACATGTTTGAAGGAACACCATCAACACAATTAGGGCCAAATATGGGTATGGAATCAACATCCTTATCAAGATCATTAAATAAATTAGAAGATTTAGGAGTAATAGAAAGAAAACCAGACCCAATTGATAAAAGAAAATCAATCATTCATATAACTGAAGCTGGGTTAAAATCAAGAGAAATAGCAAAAAATGTTGTTCTTGAATTTAATAACAAAGTATTTTCAAAATGTAATGATGAAGAACTTAGTGTATTCTTTAATGTTTTAAAAAAAATAAATAAGGTAATTGCTGAATACAAATAAAGTAAAAAATGAAATTTAATCAAATAGGCCTTATAAAGGAGCTTGAGGAAGGATTAGAGATGATGGGTTTTGAAAAAACCACTCCCATTCAAGAAAAAGCAATTCCATTAATTCTGGAAGGAAAAGATATAATTGCTTGTGCTCAAACTGGAACAGGAAAAACTGCAGCTTTTGTATTACCAATCCTTAGCTTACTCTCTGAACAAAAAAATAATAATTCTGTTAAAGCTATTATTATTACACCAACAAGAGAACTTGCAAAACAAATTGATATGCAAATTGAAGGATTTTCATATTATACTAATTCATCTTCATACCCCATTTATGGTGGAGGGACAGGACCAGAATTTGAAAATCAAAAACAAGCACTTTTAAAAGGAACTGATATAATAATATGTACTCCTGGAAGACTTCTTGCTCATCTCAAATTTGATTATTTTAATACCAATACTATTAATTATTTGATACTAGATGAGGCAGATAGAATGCTAGATATGGGATTTTATGATGACATAATTAAAATTGTAAATAAATTACCTAAGAAAAGACAAACTTTGCTTTTCTCTGCAACTATGCCAAATACAATTAGAAAATTAGCTAAAAGTATCTTATTTCAACCTCAAGAGATTAGCCTTGCTATTTCAAAACCAGCTAGTGGAATTAAACAATCAGCATATCTTGCATATGACAAACAAAAGGTAAAACTTGTAAGAGAATTACTTTTACAAAAGAAAAATAAAAAACAACTTGAACATGTTTTAATTTTTGCTTCAAGTATTAAAAGTGTTAAAGAAATTAAGAGAACTCTAAATAAATCTGGTTTCAGAGCCAGTGATATCCATTCAGGATTAGACCAAAATTCTAGAGAAGAAACTTTAAGAAACTTTAAGAATAAAAAAATAAAAGTGCTTGTAGCAACAGATATTTTATCTAGAGGTATAGATATAAAAGGAATAGAGTTGGTTATTAACTATGAAGTTCCTTATGATGCTGAAGATTATATTCATAGAATAGGACGAACAGCTAGAGCTGATAAAACTGGAGAAGCTATTACATTTATAAATGAAAAGCAAACCAAAAATTTCATGAATATTGAAAAATTAATAGAAAAAAATATTGAAAAAATAAATCTACCCCAGGGGTTTGAAAATGGACCAAAATATGAAATTCTACAAAAGAAAAAACGAAAAAAAAATTGGAAAAAGAATTTTAAGAAATAACTACCTTTTTGAGATATCTGTATAATTTCTTTTTGTATATCCTGTATAGATCTGTCTAGGTCTGCCTATAGGCTCTTTGTTTTCTCGCATTTCTTTCCACTGTGCTATCCAACCAGGTAAACGACCTAAAGCAAACATTACAGTAAACATGTCTGTTGGAATACCTAAAGCTCTATATATTATTCCAGAATAAAAATCAACATTTGGATATAGTCCTCTTTGAACAAAATAATCATCCTTTAATGCAACTTCTTCAAGCTTCATTGCCAAGTCAAGAACGGGATCATTTATACCTAATTGACCTAAAACATCGTCTGCAGCTTTTTTAATTATTTTAGCTCTTGGATCAAAATTTTTATAAACTCTATGACCAAATCCCATTAATCTGAAAGGATCAGATTTGTCTTTAGCCTTATCTACAAATTTATTTACATCTCCGCCTTCATTTTTTATGTTTTCTAACATTTCTATAACCGCTTGGTTTGCACCACCATGAAGAGGACCCCATAAAGCAGCTATTCCTGCAGAAACAGATGCGTATAAACTTGCATGAGATGAACCAACAATTCTTACTGTTGATGCAGAACAATTTTGTTCGTGATCTGCATGTAATATCAATAGCTTATCGAGAGCTTTAGCAATAATAGGATTTATTTCAAATTCGGTAGTTGGTAAACCAAACATCATGCGTAAAAAATTACTTGTATAATCTAACTTGTTTAAAGGATAAATAACTGGTTGACGCATTCTATTTTTGTAACTCCATGCTGCAAGAGTTGGTAATTTAGCAATTAATCGAACTATTGTACCATTTATTTCTTCTGATGATCTATTTGGATCTAAAGATTTAGGATAAAAAGCAGTTAAAGATGAAACTAGTGAAGATAATACTCCCATTGGATGAGCTCTTGAAGGAAATCCATCTAATATAGATTTAACATCTTCATGAACTAAAGTATGTGTTGAAACTTCATTTGTAAAATCTTCTAATTCTTTTTTGGATGGAAGCTCTCCATAAATTAATAAAAAGGAAACTTCTAAAAAGTTTGATTTAGACGATAGCTCTTCAATTGAATACCCTCTATATCTCAAAATACCTTCTTCCCCATTTAAAAAAGTTATAGCACTTTTGGTAGACCCTGTGTTTTTGAATCCTTTATCAAGAGTAATTACTCCAGATTGTGAACGTAAAGTACTAATATCAACTCCTATTTCACCCTCAGACCCTTCGATGACTGGAAGTTCATAAGTAGCGTCATTTACCTTTAATTTTGCAGTGTTTTCCATATACCTGTAAATATACTAATCTTAGAAAAAATTACCTAAAAAACTTAAAGTCTTTTCCAGTAAAAAACGCTTTTTCACCTAATTTTTCCTCAATTCTTAAAAGCTGATTGTATTTTGCAACCCTATCTGATCTTGATGCAGATCCTGTTTTAATTTGACCTGTTTGTAAAGCTACTGCAAGATCAGCTATAGTAGTATCTTCTGTTTCACCAGATCTATGACTCATAATAGATGTATACGAATTATCATGAGCCAAATTAACTGCATCTATTGTTTGAGTAAGGGTTCCAATTTGATTAACCTTAATCAAAATGGAATTAGCAATGGATTCATTAATCCCTTTTTTTAATTTTTTAACATTTGTAACAAACAGGTCATCACCAACTAATTGAATATTTTTTCCAATTTTATCAGTTAATAATTTCCAAGCATCCCAATCATCTTCTTCAAGACCGTCTTCTATAGAAATAATTGGATACTTATTTACCCAATCTTTCCAAAAATCTACCATTTCAGAAGATGAAAGCTTGTCTCCAGTTGATTGATGAAAATGATAAACTTTTTCATCACTATTATAAAATTCTGATGCTGCAGCATCCATAGCTATAAATATATCTTTACCAGGAGAATAACCAGCAGACTCAATAGATTTTAAAACAATTTCTATAGCTTCTTTATTTGATGATAAATTAGGTGCAAACCCTCCCTCATCACCAACATTTGTAGAAAATCCTTTTGATTTTAATTCATTCTTTAAAGAATGAAAAATTTCTGTCCCCATTTGTAATGCATGTGAAAATGTTTTTGCTCCCACAGGCATAACCATAAATTCCTGAAAATCAATTTTATTGTCTGCATGAGAACCACCATTAAGGATATTCATCATTGGTATTGGAAGTTCATACTCACTTTTGTGTGAAATAGATTCAAACAAATCAAGTTTTTTATAATTAGCTGATGCTTTTGCACAAGCTAAGGAAACAGCTAACATCGAATTAGCACCTAAGTTAGATTTATTTTCAGTTCCATCTACAGAAAGAAGTTTATTATCAATATTTTGTTGATTATCAACCTCAAATCCATTAAGTTCTAAACTTATAATATTATTAATATTAGAAACTGCTTTTAAAACACTCTTTCCATTATATAACAATGGATTTTCATCTCTCAATTCAATAGCTTCATATTTTCCTGTTGATGCTCCTGAAGGAACAGCAGCTCTTCCAAAAGAACCATCTGTTAAAGTGACATCAGCTTCTACAGTTGGATTTCCTCTTGAATCAATTATTTGTCTTGCGTGAATATTTTTTATTTTACCCATTTTTCTTATGCTTCATCATTCTTTCTACAAATTCATCAAATAAATATCTTGAGTCATATGGACCAGGAGATGACTCTGGGTGATACTGCACTGAAAAACAATTTTTGTGTTTTAAACTGATTCCTTCAACAGTATCATCATTTAAATTTATGTGAGTTATTTCAATATTAGGATTATTTTTCACATCCTCATGATTTATACTAAAACCATGATTTTGGGATGTAACTTCAGATTTTCCAGTTAAAACATTTCTTACTGGGTGATTTATTCCTCTGTGTCCGTTGTGCATTTTATAGGTACTTACCCCTTCAGACAAAGCAAGTATTTGATGACCTAAACATATACCAAAAACTGGTTTACCATCATTTGTCAACTCTCTTGTTGTATCTATAACCTCAGTCATAACAGATGGATCACCAGGACCATTAGAAAGAAAAAAACCATCTGGATTCCAAGAATTTAGTTCATTATATGATGTTTTAATTGGGAAAACTTTTAGATAACAATCTCTTTCAGCTAAACATCTTAAAATATTAGTTTTTATTCCTAAATCTAATACAGCAACTTTGTGTTTTGATTGATCATTTCCAAAATAATACGCTTCTTTTGTTGAAACTTTAGATGAAAGTTCAAGGCCTTGCATTGAAGGCACTTTATCTAAAATCTTTTTTAATGTGTCTAAATTAGTTTCATCATTAGAAATAATTGCATTCATTGCTCCTTTATCTCTAATATGTCTTACAACTGCTCTTGTATCAACATCAGTAATAATTACCTTATCATTTTTCATAAAATAATCATTAATGTTTCCATCTCCTGCAGCTCTTGAGAAATTTGGATTTAAATTTTTACATATTAATCCAGCTATTCTAATTTCAGAGGATTCTACTTCTGTTTTCTTAACACCATAATTACCTATATGTGCATTAGTAGTAATCATTAGTTGACCAAAATAAGATGGATCAGTAAATACTTCCTGATATCCGGTCATGCCAGTATTAAAACATAATTCTCCTGTAGCGTAGCCTATCTTACCAGCAGAAAAACCATGAAAAACAGTTCCATCTTCTAGTAATAAAATCGCTTTTTTTCTTTGTCTGTATTGCATATCAAATTAAAATAAATTTAAAAAAAAAGGACAAAACACAAAGCTCTATCCTTTTAAATAAAAATTAGAATTTAACAAATTTAATCTTGTTTTTTATTTTCTTCATTTTCGTCATCCTCAGGTTGATTTTTTTCTTCAGAAGCAGGAACTTCCTCAACAGCTGGTGCTTCTTCAACAACTTCTTCAGCAGCAGGAACTTCCTCAACAGCTGGTGCTTCTTCAACAACTTCTTCAGAAGCAGGAACTTCCTCAACAGCTGGTGCTTCTTCAACAACTTCTTCAGAAGCAGGAACTTCCTCAACAGCTGGTGCTTCTTCAACAACTTCTTCAGCAGCAGGAACTTCCTCAACAGTAGGTGCTTCTTCAACTACAGGATCCGCAGTTTTTATTGGTGATGAACCTCCCCTTCTACTTCTTCTAGATTTTTTAGTTTTTGGTTTATCCGTTGTATATTCAGAATTATAGTCAACAAGTTCAATCATACACATAGAAGCATTATCACCCAATCTGTTTCCAAGTTTTAAAATTCTAGTGTAACCACCATTCCTTTCAGAAACTTTGGAAGAAATATCACCAAATAATTCAGTAACAGCTTCTTTTTGTTTTAAATAGCTGAACACTACTCTTCTTGAATGTGTAGTATCATTTTTTGATTTTGTTATCAGTGGCTCAATATACATTCTTAATGCTTTCCCTTTAGCCAAAGTTGTCTTAATTCTTTTATGTTCAATTAAAGAACAAGCCATATTTGCAAGCATAGCTTTTCTATGTGCAGCTTTTCTTCCTAAATGATTAAACTTTTTTCCGTGTCTCATTTTACTATTCGTTATCTAAATTATATTTTGCAATATCAAAACCGAAATGCAATCCTTTTTCATCTATAAGTTCTTCAAGTTCAGTTAGAGATTTTTTTCCAAAATTTCTAAACTTTAACATATCACTTTTCTTAAATGAAACAAGTTCACCTAGTGTATATACCTCTGCTGTTTTTAAACAATTAAGTGCTCTTACAGACAAACCAAAATCAGTTAATTCTGTTTTTAAAAGTTGACGCATATGAAGTGTATCTTCGTCAAAATCATCAACAGTATCAACCTCTAAATTAATTTTTTCATCAGAAAAAAGCATAAAATGCTGAATTAAAATCTTTGATGCTTCAGTCAGTGCTAACTTTGGATCAATAGAACCATCTGTGGTAATATTAATATTTAACTTTTCATAATCTGTTTTTTGACCTACTCTATAATTTTCAATATTATAATTAACATTCTTTATAGGAGTAAAAATAGAATCTATTGCTATTGTTCCTAATGGAGCATCTTCATTAATATTATTTTCAGCTGAAACATAACCTCTTCCCTTTGAAATGGTAAAAGTCATCTCAAATTCAACCTTTTTTTGTAATTCACATATTAAAAAATCTGGATTTAATACTTGAAAATTTGATAATCCATTAGCAATATCAACACCAGTAATAGTTTCTTGATTTTTAACAACAATTGATGCACTTTCTTCATCTATATTATCAATCTGTTGTTTAAACCTAATTTGCTTTAAGTTTAATATAATTTCAGTAACATCTTGAACAACACCTTTAATAGTTGAAAATTCATGATCAACTCCTTTTATTTTAATTGATGTAATAGCATAACCTTCTAATGAAGATAATAATACTCTTCTGACAGCGTTTCCAACAGTTAAACCATAACCTGGTTCAAGTGGACGAAATTCGAAGCTTCCAACATTTGCTTCATCATTAATCATTACTACATCATCTGGTTTTTGAAAATCTAAAATTTGCATAATTTATTTTATTTGTTATTATTTAGAGTATAACTCTACAATTAATTGTTCATTTATATTTTCAGGAATTTGTATTCTTTCAGGTGAAGCAATAACTTTTCCTGTTTTTGTATCAGGGTTAAACTCTAACCATTCCATTTGATTACTATTGTTAGAAATTGAATTATTTATAGCTTCCATTGACTTTGAACGTTCTCTAACACTAATTACATCTCCAACACCTAAAGCATAAGAAGGAATATTTACTAAATTTCCATTAACCATAATGTGTCTATGAGAAACAAACTGTCTAGCAGCTCTTCTAGTTGGAGCAATGCCTAATCTGTACACTACATTATCTAATCTTAATTCACAAAGTTGTAATAAAATTTCACCAGTAATTCCTTTTCTTCTTAAGGCTTCTTTGTACAAATTAGAAAATTGTTTTTCTAATATACCATATGTAAATTTTGCCTTTTGTTTTTCATCAAGTTGCACACCGTATTCAGACTTCTTACCTCTTCTTCTAGAGTTACCATGTTGTCCTGGAGCATATGATTTTTTTGCTAAAACCTTATCTGGTCCAAAAATTGGTTCTCCAAATCTTCTTGCTATTCTTGATGTAGGTCCTGTATATCTTGCCATTTTTTTATTTTTTTATTATACTCTTCTTTTCTTAGGAGGTCTACAACCATTGTGTGGAATGGGAGTAACATCTATTATCTCAGTTACTAGTATTCCAGTATTATGGATAGTTCTAATAGCTGATTCCCTACCTGCACCTGGTCCTTTTACATACACTTTGACTCTCTTTAGTCCAGATTCAAGCGCAACTTTCGCACAATCTTCAGCAGCTAGTTGTGCAGCATAAGGCGTATTTTTCTTAGAACCTCTAAAACCCATTTTACCCGCAGATGACCATGAAATTACTTGACCATTTTTATTGGTTATGGAAATAATTATATTGTTAAAGGTTGCTTTAATATGAGCTTGTCCTTCCGGTTCAACCTTAACAGATTTTTTCTTAGTAGTTTTTGCCATAGTCTATTATTTTGTTGCTATTTTTTTATTTGCAACTGTTTTTCTTTTACCTTTTCTTGTTCTTGAGTTATTTTTAGTTTTTTGCCCTCTTAAAGGTAATCCTGTTCTATGTCTGATACCTCTGTAGCAACCAATATCCATTAATCTCTTTATATTAGTTTGAGTTTCTGCACGAAGTTCTCCTTCAACAGTATAATTATCATTAATTATTGACCTAATTTTATTAGCTTGTTCATCAGTCCAGTCCATAACTTTTATATCATGAGACACTTTTGCTTGATCTAAAATACTAGCAGCAAATGATGATCCAATACCATAAATGTATGTTAATCCAATAACACCTCGTTTATTTTTTGGTAAATCTATTCCTTTAATTCTTGCCATAATTATTAACCTTGTCTTTGTTTAAATTTTGGGTTCTTCTTATTAATGACATATAATCTGCCCTTTCTCTTGACAATCTTACAGTCATCACTTCTCTTTTTTACAGATGCTCTAACTTTCATATTTTTCTTTTTTTAATACCTATATGTTATTCTTGCCTTAGTAAGATCATATGGAGACATTTCCAATTTGACCTTATCACCAGGCAAAAGTTTTATATAAAACTTTCTCATCTTACCAGAAATATGAGCAGTAACAATATGCTCATTTTCTAATTCTACTCTAAACATTGCATTTGACAATGCTTGAATAATTGTTCCATCAAGTTCTATATTAGCTTGTTTAGCCATTTAATTTAATTATTTTTTCAATTTCTTTAAAACTAGACAAAATCTCAGCTTCACCTTCACGAACCACTACTGTGTGTTCAAAGTGTGCAGATGGTTTTTTGTCCAAAGTTGTTATTGTCCATCCATCACTATGTTGCATTATATCTCTTGTGCCCATATTTATCATTGGCTCGATTGCTATTACTAATCCCTTTTTTAATTTGATTCCAGAACCTCTTCTTCCATAATTGGGTACTTCTGGACTTTCATGTAAGTTTTTTCCAATACCATGACCTATCATTTCTCGAACAACACCATAATCATTGTTTTCAGCATGTTCTTGAATCGCATATCCAATATCACCAATTCTTTTTCCTGAAACAGCGTTCTCAATACCCTTATATAATGACTCTTTAGTAACCTTCAATAGCATCTGAATTTCCTTTTTAACTTCTCCAACTTCATATGTGTATGCAGAGTCACCATAAAATCCATTCATAAACACACCACAATCGATTGATAAAATTGTTCCATCATTTATTGGTTCATTGTTTGGTATTCCGTGTACAACGACTTCATTTGGAGAAGCACATAAAGTACAAGGAAAACCATTGTATCCTTTAAATGCTGGTTCGCCTCCATTATCTCTAATGAATTCTTCAGCAATTTGATCTAATTCTAATGAAGAAATACCAGGCTTGATAAGCTTCGCTATTTCAGCATGAGTTTTTGCAACAAGTAAAGAACTTTTTCTAACTAATTCTACTTCTTCTTCCGATTTATAATAAATCATTATTAAATGATTACATTAATCTACCAGAAGATTTACCTTTTATTCTACCCGACTCCATTAAGCCATCATAATGACGCATTAATAAATGACTTTCAATCTGTTGTAGTGTATCTAATATAACACCTACTAAAATTAACAGTGATGTTCCACCATAAAACTGAGCAAACTGAATATTTACACCTCCTTGCATTGCAAAAGCAGGTAAAATTGCAACTATTCCTAAAAACAATGATCCAGGAAACGTTATTCTTGACATAATATTATCTAAATAATCAGCAGTCGCTCTTCCTGGTTTAATACCAGGGATAAACCCTCCGTTTTTCTTCATATCATCAGCCATTTGATTTGGATTTACTGTCATAGCAGTATAGAAATATGTAAATGCAACAATCATAAAGAAAAACAATACATTATACCAAAATCCAGCGAAATCAGTTAAGATTGCTGCAAGACCTTGAAGTGATTCATTTTCTGAAAAACCAACAAGTGTTATTGGTACAAACATAATTGCTTGAGCAAAAATAATTGGCATTACACCCGCCGCGTTTACCTTCAAAGGAATAAATTGTCTTACACCGCCATATTGCTTATTTCCAACAACTCTTTTAGCATACTGAACAGGAATTCTTCTTGTTCCTTGAACTAGTAAGATAGTAACAAGTATTACAAAAAGTAATAAAATCATTTCTACAAGAAAAATTACTAAACCACCACCGGTACTTCCTAAGGCTGAAACAAATTCTTGCATTAGAGATTGAGGGAAACTTGCAATTATACCTATCATTATAAGAAGTGATATACCATTACCAACACCTCTATCAGTTATTTTTTCACCTAGCCACATAACAAACATTGTACCAGTAACAAGAATTATAATTGAAGATAACCAAAAAATACCTGCAGGTAGTAAAAAAGCGGTTTCAGGCAATGTTGCTTGTAAATTTGCAATGTATCCTGGAGCTTGACCACCAGTAATTAAAATAGTTAAATATCTTGTTATATTATTGATCTTTCTTCTACCACTTTCTCCTTCTTTCTGTAGCTTTTGAAAATAAGGCACAGCCATTCCTAGCAATTGAACAACAATAGATGCAGAAATATAAGGCATGATTCCTAAAGCGAAAATTGAAGCTTGTGAGAATGCACCTCCAGTAAACATATTTAATAAGCCTAATAAACCATCTGCAGTTTGATCTTGCAGAGCAGATAATTGAGCAGGGTCTACGCCAGGAATAACTACAAAAGAACCAAATCTGTATATAGCTAATATACCAAGAGTTACTAAAAGTCTTTCTCTTAGATCAACAATATTCCAAATATTTCTTATAGTTTCAATTAGCTTTTTCATCTTTTACTCTGAAGTATTTATTTTTCCACCTGCCTTTTCAATAGCATTTTTTGCAGATTCTGAAAAAGCATCTGCAGTTACAGTCAATTTAGAAGACAATTCACCTCTTCCTAAAATTTTAACTAAATCTTTTTTCTGTACAAGGCCGTTATCAATTAAAATTTGTTTATCAACCTTTGTTTTTATTTTTTTATTATCCACTAATTTTTGAAGCGTATCAATATTTACACAATTATATTCAACTCTATTTGGATTAGTAAATCCAAATTTAGGAACTCTTCTCTGTAAAGGTTGTTGTCCACCTTCAAACCCAATTTTTTTGGAGTATCCAGATCTAGATTTAGCCCCTTTGTGTCCTCTAGTAGAAGTACCTCCTTTTTTAGAGCCTTCACCTCTTCCTATTCTTTTTCTATTTTTAGTAGATCCTGTAGCAGGTTTTAAATTATGTAATTCCATTAGTCTATAATTTTTACAAGATGATTAATCTTATTTAACATTCCTTGAATTTGAGGTGTTAAATTATGTTCTACAATTTGATGCATTTTTCTAAGACCTAAAGCATCTAAAGTTCTTTTTTGATCTTTTGGCCTTCCTATTCTACTTCTAATTTGCTTTATTTTTATTTTACTCATAAGAATTCATTTAACCATTAAAAACTTTATCCATCTTTACTCCTCTTTGCATAGCTACAGTTCTTGCATCTCTTAATTCTAAAAGTGCTTTTAGAGTAGCCTTTACAAGATTATGTGGGTTAGATGACCCTTTTGATTTTGCTAATACATCTTTCACTCCAGCACTTTCTAAAACAGCACGCATTGCCCCACCAGCTTTAACTCCTGTTCCAATTGATGCAGGTTTAATTAAGATTTGGGAACCTCCAAACTTGCTTTCTTGTTCATGTGGGATTGTACCTTTCAAAATTGGAACACGCACAAGATTCTTTTTTGCAGATTCGATAGCCTTAGCAATTGCAGTAGAAACATCTTTTGATTTTCCTAATCCAATTCCAACAATTGATTTTTCATCACCAACTACAACGATAGCAGAAAATCCAAATGCTCTTCCTCCTTTAGTAACCTTAACTACCCTTTGGATACCAACTAACCTATCCTTCAATTCAATGTCGGACGATATTTTTACTCTTTTATCTTTTAATAAGTTTAACATATTTAATAATTAAAATTTTAATCCAGATTCTCTAGCTGATTCAGCTAATGCTTTAATTCTACCATGATATAAGAAACCTCCTCTGTCAAAAACTACGTTTTCAATTCCTGTAGTCTTAGCTCTTTCAGCAATTAATTTTCCAACCATTTGGGCCTTTTCAACTTTAGTTGATTTATTTTTAGATATGCTCTCTTCTCTAGATGATGCTGCAGCTAAAGTTTTAGATTGAGAATCATCTATTAGTTGAGCATAAATCTCTTTGTTACTTCTGAAAATAGCAAGCCTAGGAGTATCATTTGTTCCAGAGATACGTTTCCTAATTTTATATCTTATCTTTTGTCTTTTATCTTTTTTTGACTCTATCATAATTCTAATTTTTAACTTGCTGCAGTTTTACCAGCTTTTCTTCTTACATATTCATCAATATATCTAATTCCTTTTCCTTTATAAGGTTCAGGTTTTCTAAATGATCTAATTTTTGAAGCAACGGCACCTAATAATTGTTTGTCATGTGATGTTAAAGTAATTACTGGAGCTTTTCCTTTTTCAGTTTCTGCTGTAACTTTTACTTCATTTGGAATTTGAAAAACAATATTGTGAGAAAAACCGACAGAAAAATCTAAATTTTGACCACTAGCTGTTGCTCTATAACCAACACCAATTAGTTCTAATTTTTTTGTATAACCCTCAGTGACACCTTGAACCATGTTATAAATTAATGCTCTATATAAACCATGTAGTGATCTATTTTCTTTTAGGTTATTATTTCTAGAAAAAGAAATAGTATTATCAGCAATATCTACTGAAATATTTGGATTAATCTCTTGTGATAGTTCTCCTAATTTTCCCTTAATATTGATAATATTATTATCAAACTGAATTGTTACTCCTTCAGGTATATTTACTGGGTCATTTCCTATTCTTGACATTTTATTCTATTATATTAATTAATATACATGACAAATGATCTCACCACCAATATTAAGATCTCTTGCTTCTTTATCAGTTATAACTCCTTTTGAAGTAGAAATAATAGCTATACCTAATCCATTTATAACTCTTGGTAAATTTTTAGAATCTGCATATTTTCTTAAACCAGGCTTACTTATCCTAACCATTTTTTTTATAGCAGGTTGCTTAGTTCTACTATTATATTTTAGGGCAACTTTTATATTTCCTTGAAAATTAACATCATCTTCAAATTTATAGTTAAGAATATATCCTTTGTCATGAAGAATTTTTGTCATCTCTCTCTTCATGTTAGAAGCTGGAATATCAACAACCTTATGACCTGCCATTTGAGCATTTCGTATTCTAGTTAAATAATCTGATATTGGATCTGTATACATTTCTATTTATTTTTTTTACCAACTTGCTTTTTTGACACCCGGAATTAATCCAAAGTTTGCCATTTCTCTAAACATTACTCTTGAAATACCAAACTGTCTCATATAACCTTTTGGCCTTCCAGTTAATTTACATCTATTATGCAGTCTAATTGGAGATGCATTTTTAGGCAGTTTTTGTAGACCTATATAATCTCCTGCCGCCTTTAATTCTGCTCTTTTCTTAGCATATCTGTCTACACATTTTTGCCTTTTTACTTCACGAGCTTTCATTGATTCTTTTGCCATATTATTATTTATTTTTTTTAAATGGAAGTCCTAGTTCTGTTAATAAATTTAGAGCCTCATCATCTGAATCAGTATTTGTAACAAATGTTATGTCCATTCCTGTAACTTTTAAAACTTTGTCAATACTTATTTCAGGAAATGCAATCTGTTCTTTTATACCTAATGTATAATTACCTCTTCCATCAAATCCTTTTGATGATATTCCTTGGAAGTCTCTAACTCGAGGTAAAGCAGATGTAACAAGTCTATCTAAAAACTCATACATTCTATCACCTCTTAGTGTCACCATAACTCCAACAGGCATTCCTTTACGAAGTTTGAAATTTGAAATATCTTTTCTTGATTTTGTTAGAACAGCTTTTTGACCGGTAATTTGAGTCATTTCTTGTTGTGCAGCTTCAATTAACTTTTTATCATTAACAGCATTTCCAACACCTTGATTCAAAGAAATCTTAACAAGCTTAGGAACCTGCATTACCGATTTATAATTCTTTTTAAGATTTTCGACAATCTCAGTATTGTATTTATTTTTTAATCTAGGTACGTATTTCATTACTTAATAATCTCTTTAGTTGTTTTTGAAATCCTAACTAATTTTCCGCTTTTTTCATCTCTAATTCTTCCAACACGCGTAGGCTTTCCTGAACTTGGGTCAACTAACTTTAAATTAGAAATATGTATAGGTAGTTCTTGTTTGATAATTCCTCCTTGAGGATTAGCAGCATTTGGTTTTGTATGTTTTGACGACATATTAACTCCCTCAACAATTGCTCTATTTTCATTAGGAAGTACTTTAATAACTTTTCCCTTTGTTCCCTTAGAGTTTCCAGTTAAAACAAATACTGTATCGTTTTTCTTAATCTTTAATTTTCCCATTTCAATAATATTATTATAAAACCTCAGGAGCTAATGAAACAACTTTCATAAAATCATTTTCTCTTAATTCTCTGGCAACAGGACCAAAAACACGAGTTCCTTTCATCTGATTATTTTCATCAATTATAACACAAGCATTATCGCTAAATCTTATATATGATCCGTCAGCTCTTCTAATTTCTTTCTTTGCTCTTACAACAACAGCCTTTACAACTTGACCCTTTTTCACATTTCCAGAAGGAGTTGCATTTTTAACACTTGCAACAATTTTATCTCCTACTGATGCATATCTCTTTTTTGTTCCTCCAAGGACTCTAATACAGAGTACTTCTCTGGCACCACTATTATCAGCAACTTTTAATCTTGATTCTTGTTGTATCATTATTTTACTCTTTCAATTATTTCTACTAGCCTCCAATTCTTATGCTTACTAATTGGTTTTGTTTCCATTATCTTAACAGTGTCTCCTTCGTTACATTCATTTTTTTCATCGTGTGCTACAAATTTTGAAGTTTTGTTAATAAATTTTCCGTATAAATCATGCTTTACTCTTCTTGCAATAGAAACAACAATAGATTTATCCATTTTGTTACTTGTTACTATACCAATTCTTTCTTTTCTTAAATTTCTTTCCATGACTTTTTTATTTTTCTAGCTTTTTTCTTAATGAAAGTTCTGTCATTATTCTAGCAATTTTTTTTCTAGAGTATTTAATTGACAAAGGATTCTCCAGTGGAGAAACAGCATGACTCATTCTTAATTTATTCAATCTATCTTTCTCTGAAACAAGAAGATCATTTAATTCATTAATTGGCATTTCTGTTAAAATTGTATCTTTCATTTTTTCTTATTATTAACCTTGAAGATCTCTTCTAATTATAAACTTTGTTTTTATAGGTAACTTTTGTGCTGCAAGACGTAAAGCTTCCTTAGCAGTATCCATATCAACACCATCACATTCAAACAACATCCTTCCTGGACTTACAGGAGCCGCCCAATATTCAGGTGCTCCTTTACCCTTACCCATTCTTACTTCAGCAGGCTTTTTAGTTACAGGTTTGTCTGGAAATATTCTAATCCAAACCTGACCTTGTCTTTTCATATATCTTGTTACAGCAATTCTGGCAGCTTCAATTTGTCGTGCTGTTATCCAAGCTTCTTCAAGAGCTTTAATTCCAAATGAACCAAAAGCTAAAAGGTGTCCTCTTTGAGAATTACCTTTCATTCTTCCCTTTTGCATTTTTCTAAATTTCGTCTTTTTTGGCTGTAACATGTTTTTAAATTTTCAAATTATCTATTTTCTTCTCTTTTGATTTAATCCACCTGCTTTTTTTGGAGTTTTAAAATGAAGCATTAAATCTCTTTTACCGTATACTTCTCCTCTACATATCCAGACTTTAACTCCAATAAGTCCATAAGTGGTTTGAGCCTCTGCAAGTGAGTAATCAATATCTGCTCTAAATGTATGAAGTGGAGTTCTTCCGTCTTTGTACATTTCAGATCTTGCCATTTCTGCTCCATTTAACCTACCAGATATTTGAACTTTTATTCCTTCTGCTCCCATTCTCATTGAAGATGCAATTGACATTTTTATTGCTCTTTTATATGATATTCTTCCCTCAATTTGTCTTGCAATACTTTCTGCAACTA
>JBJKXM010000029.1:0-9028 GCA_045561575.1 Flavobacteriales bacterium | reverse complement strand
TCATTTAAATTTTCATCATCTTTTCCTTCAAGATAAACTTTCATAAAACCATCGAAAGTTATTACTTCACCTCTGGCAGTTAGTTTTTCCTCAGTATTTGAGAGTCCAATTTTAACTATTGTTCTATCAATTTTTGCATCTGACATTTGTGATGAAATTGTTCTTTTCCAAATTAAGTCATATAATTTTTGAAGTGAAGAATCTCCATCAATAGTTCTTTGATTCATATAAGAAGGACGTATTGCTTCATGTGCTTCCTGTGCTCCTTTTGTTTTATTAGAATATGACTTTCTATTTGCATATTCTTCACCATATAATTTTATGATTTCACTATTTGCAGCATTAAGTGCATCATCTGAAAGGTTTACGCTATCAGTTCTCATGTATGTTATCTTTCCGCTTTCATATAACTTTTGGGCTACAGTCATTGTTTGATTAACTGAAAAACCTAATTTTCTAGATGCCTCCTGCTGTAGTGTCGATGTTGTAAATGGTGCTGTTGGTGATTTCTTAGCAGCTTTTTTTTCCAAATTTTCAACAAAATAATTTGCATTACTACATTTTTCCATGAAAGCATAAGCTTCTTGCTCTGTTTTAAATCTTTTTGGAAGTTCAGCTTTAATTATTTCTTCATTCTTAGTTTGTAAAATGATAACAATCTTAAAATCAGAAGTAGATTTAAAATCTAAAATTTCTTTCTCTCGTTCTACTATTAACCTAACTGCAACAGACTGTACTCTACCAGCGGACAAACCTTGTTTTACTTTTTTCCAAAGTACTGGCGATACTTCAAAACCAACAAGTCTATCCAAAACTCTCCTTGCTTGTTGAGCATTTACAAGATTAGTATTTAGAGATCTTGGATTATCAACCGCATGTAGAATTGCTTTTTTTGTAATCTCATGAAATACGATTCTTTTAGTATGACTTGGATTTAATTTTAGGGCTTCAGTTAGGTGCCAAGCAATAGCTTCTCCTTCCCTGTCTTCATCTGTTGCCAGCCAAACTGTTTCAACTTTTTTAACAGCATCTTTTAATTGATTAACAACTTTCTTTTTATCTTCTGAAACTTCATATTTTGGTTGGAAGCCATTTTCAATATCAATTGACATCCCTCCTTTCTTAGGTAAATCACGAATGTGACCAATACTGGATTCAACAATAAATTCATTTCCCAAATACCCCTGAATTATTTTTTTCTTTGCAGGAGACTCAACAATTACCAAGTTCTTAGCCATTTCAAAAAATTTTTGCAAAACTAAAGAAAGATTTTTGATTATTTAAATTTATTTTTAACTGTCAATAAATTATATTATATATATAATATAGTTTTAAATTTTATGACATATTGTCAGTTTTTTGTAATTTTGCATGCTAAATAATTTGATTTGAAAACAATACTAGAAAAAACTATTGATGAGAAAAAGCAAGGCAATGCCCTTTCTTTGAACAATCAAAAGCATGGCACAAAAAAACTTTATATTGAAAGTTACGGTTGTCAAATGAATTTTTCAGATAGTGAAATTGTTGCATCAATTTTAAGCAAAGAAAATTACTCTACTACAAAAGATATTAGTGAAGCTGATTTAGTATTTGTTAATACATGTTCAATTAGAGAAAAAGCCGAACAGACAGTTAGAAAAAGACTACAGGTTTACAACTCAATTAAGAAATCAGTAAATCCTTCAATGGTTGTTGGTGTTTTAGGTTGTATGGCTGAAAGATTAAAAGAAAAGTTTTTAGAAGAAGAAAAATTAGTAGATATTGTAGTTGGACCAGACGCTTACAGAGATCTTCCTAGCCTTATTAATGAAGTTGAAGATGGAAGAAAAGCAGTGAATGTTTTTTTATCAAAAGAAGAAACATATGCAGACATTAAGCCAGTAAGAATGTCTGGAAATGGTGTGACCGCATTTGTTTCAATAACTAGAGGTTGCGATAACATGTGTACATTTTGTGTCGTTCCTTATACAAGAGGACGAGAGCGAAGTAGAAATCCTGAAAGCATTATTGAAGAATGTAAAGATTTATTTTTAAATGGATACAGAGAAGTTACTCTACTTGGACAAAATGTAGATTCATATTTATGGTATGGTGGTGGCCCAAAAAAAGATTTTAAAAAAGCATCAAAAGAACAAAAAGAAAATAGTGTAAGTTTTTCAAATTTGCTAGAAATGGTTGCTAAAGTAAATAACAAACTTCGTATTCGATTTTCTACTTCCAACCCTCAAGACATGACCAATGATGTAATAGAGGTAATGTCTAAATATGATAACATTTGTAATTATATACATTTACCTGTTCAATCAGGAAGTAGTAGAATATTAAAATTAATGAATCGAGGATATAACCGTAATGAATATATAAATCTCGTTGATAGAATAAAAAATAAAATTCCAGACTGTGCTATCTCAATGGACATGATTACTGGTTTTTGTACAGAAAATGAAAAAGATCATCTTGACACACTCTCATTAATGGAATATGTTAAATATGATTATGGATATATGTTTAAATATTCTGAACGTCCAAATACTGCAGCAGAAAAAAAATTTGATGATGACGTTCCAGAAAAGTTAAAACAAAGAAGATTAGTTGAGATTATCGATTTACAACAAAAACAATCACTAGAAAACAACATGAAAAGAATTGATAAGACTTATGAGGTTTTAATCGAAGGAAATTCAAAAAGATCAAAAGATCATTTTTTTGGCAGAACAACTCATAATTGTGTTGTTGTGTTTAAAAAAGAAAATTACAAAATTGGTGATTATGTAAATGTTAAAATTATTGATTGTACAGCAGGAACTTTAAAAGGTAAAATTATTTAAAATGGATGTAAAACAAAGTAAAGCTCGTTTTGGAATTATTGGAAATAATTTAAAACTTAATCAAGCAATTAATGTTGCACTTCAGGTTGCAGGCACAGATATATCAGTACTAATTAATGGTGAAAGTGGTACTGGAAAAGAAACTATTCCTCAAATCATTCATCAAAATAGCAAAAGAAAACACAACAACTATATAGCTGTAAATTGCGGAGCAATTCCTGAGGGAACTGTTGATAGTGAATTGTTTGGTCACGAAAAAGGCTCTTTCACTGGAGCTAACGAAAGTAGAAAAGGATATTTTGAAGCTGCTGATAACGGAACAATTTTCTTGGATGAAATAGCAGAATTACCATTAGCATCTCAAGCTAGACTACTAAGAGTATTAGAAAATGGAGAATATATTAAAGTAGGGTCATCAAAAGCTCAGAAAACAAATGTTAGAATACTAGCTGCAACTAATGAAAATATGTTTGAATTAGTTAAAAAAGGGAAGTTCAGAGAGGATCTTTACTATAGATTAAATACCATTAGTATTTCGTTACCGCCTTTAAGAGAACGAGGTGATGATATTTTACTTTTATTTAAAAAGTTTGCTGCTGACTTTGCTGAAAACTATAAGGCTGACCCTATAGAATTAAATTCAGAAGCTATTGAGGTTTTAAATAATTATCATTGGCCAGGAAACATCAGACAACTAAAAAACTTTGTTGCTCAATTATCAATAATTGAAAAAAATAGAGAAATTGATGCAGATTCATTAAAATATCATCTTCCAAAAAATACTCCAAATTTTCCAACTATCTATAAAGACAAATCAAAAGAAGATTTGTCAGAGCGAGAGATTTTATATAAAGTTCTGTTTGATATGAAAAATGATCTAACTGAACTAAAAAAAATAACATATAATCTCATTATAGACTCCCCAAAAAATAATTTATCGAATTCTGAGCTTGAAATTTTCAAAGAATTGGATCAGAAGCAAGAAAATCAAATAGCTGTTGACAAAACAATAGAAATTCATGAGTCACTTTCGCTTATAGAACAAGAACGAAAACTAATTGTAAAAGCTCTTAATAAACACAAAGACAGAAGAAAAGATGCTGCAAAAGAATTAGGTATTTCTGAAAGAACTCTGTACAGAAAACTAAAAGAATTTGAAATTTAAGATGAAAAAAATTTTCTCTTTTTTAATGATATCAATATTCATATCATCATGTGGAATTTATTCTTTTAATGGGGCATCTATTTCAAAAAATACAAAAACAATTACAATAAAATATTTCACAAATAATGCTTCTACTATTCAGCCAATACTCAGTCAGGTTATTACAGAAAAGTTAAAAGATTATTTTACTCAACAAACTAATTTATCAATAAATGACAATGACGGTGATTTAAAATTTAGTGGTGTAATAACTAAATATGAAATAAAACCAATGGCAATACAATCAAATGAAGTTGCAGGCAAAAACCGTCTAACTATAGCGGTTAAAGTTGATTTTACAAACATTTATGAAAACGAATATAATTTCTCACACACTTTTTCTAGATACAGAGATTATGAAAGTTCACAAAATTTTTCTGAAATTGAAGAAATATTAATTGAGGAAATCTCAAATGAATTAATTGAGGATATTTTTAATAAATCAGTAGTAAATTGGTAGTATTAAGTAAAATATCAAAACTAATTATCAAACCCTATGTTTTTTCTGATAAAGAAATTAATTTTTTGTCTGATTTAACATTATCTTATCCCTATTGCCAAAACGCACAAATATTACTTTGTAAAGCACTGCACGATAGTAGTAGTATAAAATTTAAATCACAGCTTAAAAAAGCTGCTTCTCACTCAGCAAAAAGATCCTTATTATTTGAAATTCTTCATGAAAAGAAAGATGATGCAAAAAAGCATGAAAATAAAATTAATTATAATAAAAATGAGTACTCTTTTTCTGAATGGATTTCGATTATTCAAACCAAAAAGATAGATCGTTCTGGCAAAATAAGTAACAATGAAATTATAAATTTATTTCTAGAAAAAAAACCTACAATTACAAAAAAATCAAAACAAAAATTTTATAAAGCCTCTGAAAATGCAAAAACAAGTATTCAAGAAAATAATGAAATTATTAGTGAAACATTAGCGAAAGTATACACTAGACAAGAACATTATGAAAAAGCAATTTCAATTTATAAAAAACTTAGTTTGAAATATCCGCAAAAAAGTATTTACTTTGCAGACCAAATTAATTTAATAAATAAATTAAAAAAGAAATAATATGTATACAATTTTTGCAATACTAATAATCATAACTTCTATATTACTTGTTCTAGTTGTTTTAGTCCAAAACCCAAAAGGAGGCGGATTATCTTCTACCTTTGGTGGTGGAGGTAATCAAATAATGGGAGCAAAAAAAACTACTGATTTTCTTGAAAAAGCTACATGGACACTTGCAATTGTTTTGATTTCTCTAAGTCTTTTATCAAACTTTGCAATTCCAAGACAAAATTTAGAAGACAATCTTGAAATCAAAGCTCAAGAACAAATTGATGAAACAATAATTCCGAATCTACCATCAAATCCTGTTCAAGAATAATAACTTAAAAAACTGACAAAGTTTCATGCCTTTTCTTTTTGGTATGATAATTGCAATTAAAATATGCATAGATTAAAATTTATATAAAAAACTATGAAAAAAATAAAATTAACTCCACTAGCTGATAAAGTAATTGTTCAACAAGCTGAGGCTGAAACAAAAACAGCTTCTGGAATTATTATTCCTGATACTGCTCAAGAAAAACCTCAAAAGGGACATATTGTAGCAGTGGGAAAGGGAACAAAAGAAAATCCAATTACCGTAAAAGTTGGTGATTCTGTATTATATGGAAAATATGCGGGAACAGACTTAAAATTTGATGGTGAAGATTTTTTGATTATGAAAGAATCAGACATATTAGCAATAATTAAATAAAAAAAAATGGCAAAAAATATAACATTCGATACTGAGGCTAGAGACTCTCTTAAAAAAGGAGTTGATGCTCTAGCAAATGCTGTAAAAGTTACATTAGGTCCTAAGGGAAGAAATGTTGTTATTGACAAACAATTTGGTGGGCCATCAATTACAAAAGATGGTGTAACTGTAGCGAAGGAAATTGAACTAGAAGATACTCTGGAAAATATGGGTGCTCAAATGGTAAAAGAAGTTGCTTCAAAAACTAACGATTTAGCTGGAGATGGAACAACCTCAGCAACTGTGCTAGCTCAAGCAATAATTTCTGAAGGATTAAAAAATGTTGCAGCTGGAGCTAACCCTATGGACTTGAAAAGAGGAATTGATAAAGCTGTTGATGCTATCATTAAAAATATTAACAAACAAGCTCAACAGGTTGGTGATAGTTATGAAAAGATTGAACAAGTTGCATCTATTTCTGCTAACAATGATAATGTCATTGGCTCTCTAATAGCTGAAGCAATGAAAAAAGTAAAAACAGAAGGAGTTATAACAGTAGAAGAGGCAAAAGGTACTGATACAACTGTTGAAGTAGTTGAAGGAATGCAATTTGACAGAGGGTATTTGTCTCCATATTTTATAACTGATGCAGATAAAATGGAAGTTGAGCTTGAAAATCCATATATCTTAATTTTTGATCAAAAAATATCTGCAATGAAAGATTTGCTTCCAATTCTTGAACAAACTGCAAAAACTGGAAAACCATTAATGATTATTGCAGAAGATGTAGACGGAGAAGCACTATCAACATTAGTTGTAAATAAAATAAGGGGCGCTTTAAAAGTAGCTGCAGTTAAAGCCCCTGGATTTGGTGATAGAAGAAAAGCAATGTTAGAAGATATTGCTATTTTAACTAATGGAACTGTTGTTTCAGAGGAAAGAGGTTTTAAATTAGAAAGTACAACCTTAGAAATGCTAGGAAATACTGAAAAAATTGTAATCGATAAGGATAATACAACTATTGTAAATGGAGCTGGTGATAAAAAAACTATCACTGCACGAGTAAATCAAATTAAAACTCAAATTGACTCTACAACATCTGATTATGACAAAGAGAAACTTCAAGAAAGACTTGCTAAATTAGCTGGTGGTGTTGCAGTATTATATGTTGGTGCTGCTACAGAAGTTGAAATGAAAGAAAAAAAGGATAGAGTTGATGATGCATTAGCTGCTACTCGAGCTGCTGTAGAAGAAGGAATTGTTCCTGGAGGAGGAGTTTCAATCGTTAGAGCAACTCATTCACTTTCAAAAATAAAAGCTGAAAACAATGATGAACAAACTGGTATCAATATAATAAGAAGAGCGGTAGAAGAACCTCTTAGACAAATTGTTGCCAATGCAGGATTAGAAGGATCTGTAATTGTTGCAAAAGTAAAAGAGGGGAAAAATGATTTTGGTTTTAACGCTAAAACTGAAACATTTGAAAGTCTTTACAAAGCTGGAGTTATTGACCCTGCAAAAGTAGTTAGAGTAGCATTAGAAAATGCTTCTTCTGTTGCAGGAATGCTACTTACAACAGAATGTGTAATTTCTAATGTAAAGGAAGAAAGTACTCCTCCAATGCCTCCAATGGGAGGTGGTGGAATGCCAGGAATGATGTAAAATAAAAAAACCGCCTAAGGCGGTTTTTTTTTAATCTACATTGTCATGAAGATAAGAGTTGTTATCATTTAAAAGAATATTATCATCTTTTTCTTCTAAAGAAAAATGTGAAACTTCATCCTCTGATGAATGAATTGTTTCTTCTAAATCTACCTTATTCCTTTTGTAAGCAGGCTCTTCTTCAAGCTTAGTTAACCCTGATGGAGTTCTTAGTTTTATTGAAATCTCTCTTAATCTTTCCTCACGCTCTCTAGCCTCTATACGCATAGATTGAACATTAGAAACATTTAAATCATTATCCAATTTTTCCGTTTGTTGAGGAATATCAAACTCAATACTTTCATTTTCTTGTTGGTCATTTTCCTCTTCATGACTTAAAGTATTTTCCTCAATAACATTATTTATAAAATCTTCTGGATTTTCTGTTGATTCATCTAAACCTAAATCAACAACAATTTTTTCTTCAACATTTATATTTTGGGATTCATTTTCTGAAACAGAATTTTCAAATTCAATATCATCATCAAGCAATAATGTTTGTTGTGAATTAAATTGATTTTCATTAATTTCAATTTTAGATTCTATCTCTGAGTTAATTTCCTCTTCATTTTCTTCTAATTTTATGGTAACAGGCTCATTAACTCTCTTAGTTTGAAAACCTGTAGCAATGACAGTAATGCTAACAGACCCTTCTAATGTAGGATCGTTTCCAATACCTTCAATTATATTAACATCACGACCTGCAGCTTGCTGTATTTTATTTTTAATAATGTTTAATTCAGAAATTCTAATCTCATCTTCTTCAACTCCTGAAACTATTTTTAACAATACCTGTTCGGCTCCAGTAATATCATTATCATTTAAAAGTGGAGAATCCAAAGCCTGCGAGACGGCATCAATTGCTCTATTTTCTCCAGAAGCTATTGCTTGCCCCATTACTGCAGTTCCACTATTTTCAAGAACTTTTCTAGCATCATTTAAATCTATGTTTACTTTCAAATGTTGTGATATAACTTCAGCTATTCCTTTTGTTGCTGTATTTAACACCTCATTTGCCTTTCCAAATGCTTGAGTTAATGTTAAATCACCATATATTTCTATGAGCTTATCGTTATTAATAATTAATAATGTATCAACATGTTTTTTTAACTCTTCAAGCCCCTCTTTTGCATATTGCTTTCTATATCCACCTTCATTGGCAAATGGATGGGTTACTACTGCAATTGTTAAAATATCTTTTTCTTTTGCAATTTCTGCAATAACAGGAGCTGCTCCAGTACCAGTCCCACCACCCATTCCAGCTGTAATAAATAACATTTTTGTGTTTGAATCTAATAGTTCACAAATCCTTTCTGAACTTTCTTGTGCTGCTTTCATTCCAACGTCTGGATCGGATCCTGCACCGAGTCCTTCTGTTAAATTTTCTCCCAATTGAATTTTTGTTGGAATAGTACTTGCCTCTAAAGCTTGTAGGTCGGTATTACATATTACAAAATCTACCCCTTTAATTCCGTTTTCAAACATATAATTAACTGCATTACTACCACCACCACCAACTCCCATTACTTTAATTTGAGATGATTG
>JBJKXM010000028.1:0-9082 GCA_045561575.1 Flavobacteriales bacterium | reverse complement strand
ATAGTCTTGATGATTTTGAAATTGAATCTGTAGATTCTTTAGGAAATGTACTTGGTACATTTGCTGTTACAAATACAATTGGAGGTGGTGTAAGTATCTTAGCAACTAGTCCTGCTGATGGAAATTCATCTACTAATGGATACGTTTCGACTGCAACATTTAACAATTTATTTGTTAATCCAAACACAACATCACTTAATTTTACAACAACTATTACATCTGAACTAGGAGATGTTGATAGTCAATCTTTTAGTTATTTAATCTGTTGTGATCCATTCTTAACTGTAACGATTACAGCTTGTGATTCATTTGATTGGGATGGTGTAACTTATGACTCAACAGGAACATACACTAATGTATACACTGATGTAAATGGTTGTGATAGTACAGTTACATTAGATCTTACAATTAATAATAGTTCATCATCAACAGTTACGATTACAGCTTGTGATTCATTTGATTGGGATGGTGTAACTTATGATTCAACAGGAACATATACTAATGTTTATACTGATGTAAATGGTTGTGATAGTACAGTAACACTTGATTTAACCATTAATTACAGTTCATCATCAACAGTTACGATTTCAGCTTGTGATTCATTTGATTGGGATGGAGTGACTTACGATTCAACAGGAACATATACTAATGTATACACTGGAACAAATGGTTGTGATAGTACAGTTACTTTAGATCTTACAATTAATTACAGTTCATCATCAACAGTTACGATTTCAGCTTGTGATTCATTTGATTGGGATGGAGTGACTTATGATTCAACAGGAACATACACTAATGTTTATACTGATGTAAATGGTTGTGATAGTACAGTAACACTTGATTTAACCATTAATTATAGTTCATCATCAACAGTTACGATTACAGCTTGTGATTCATTTGATTGGGATGGAGTGACTTACGATTCAACAGGAACATATACTAATGTTTATACTGATGTAAATGGTTGTGATAGTACAGTTACTTTAGATCTTACAATTAATTACAGTTCATCATCAACAGTTACGATTTCAGCTTGTGATTCATTTGATTGGGATGGAGTGACTTACGATTCAACAGGAACATACACTAATGTTTATACTGATGTAAATGGTTGTGATAGTACAGTTACTTTAGACCTTACTATTTTAGGAAACAGTTCATCATCAACAGTTACGATTACGGCTTGTGATTCATTTGATTGGGATGGTGTAACTTATGATTCAACAGGAACATATACTAATGTTTATACTGATGTAAATGGTTGTGATAGTACAGTTACATTAGATCTTACAATTAATAATAGTTCATCATCAACAGTTACGATTTCAGCTTGTGATTCATTTGATTGGGATGGTGTAACTTATGATTCAACAGGAACATACACTAATGTTTATACTGATGTAAATGGTTGTGATAGTACAGTTACTTTAGACCTTACAATATATGAAGGAGTAAGTGATGCAACAGTAACTCAAAATGGAGATACTCTTACAGCTACTGCTACTACAGGAACTCCTCCATATACATATGAATGGAATACAGGTGACTTAACTCAATCAATATTACCAGATTCAAGTGGAACATATTGGTGTATAGTAACTGATGCTAATGGATGTTCAGATTGGAGTAATCAATATGTATATACTTCAACTAGTGTTGAGAATATAGCGTTTGAAAATATGTTAGTATATCCTAATCCAACTAGAGGAATATTAAATATTGAATTTGTTAATACAAATAACAAAATATCTTCTGTTTCTATTGTCAATGTATTAGGAGATAGAATTTTTAACGAAAATATTGATTCAAATACATTGAAGTATTCAAATAATTTAGATTTATCTAAATATTCAAACGGAGTATATTTTGTAAGATTTAAAATGAAGGAAGGATTTATAACTAAGAAGTTAATTTTACAATAAAATTCATTTTATATAACTCAAACAAAAAGCCTACAATTTTAGTAGGCTTTTTGTTTAAACAACAATTAAAACAACAACAATTAAAACAACAACAATTATGAAAAAAATAATTTATTTTTTATTTACTGCATTTTTATTTTCAGCTTGCAACTCAGGATTAGACAAGAGTAAAGTTGAAGAATTTGTAATAAATCATTTTACTAGTGGAAATGAATCTCCTGAAAATGGTGTTATGGCAATGTCTAATAATATTGGAGATTCAGTAATGCTCTATAATTTATCTAATGGATGGATTGGGAGGCCAGAATGGGTAAATGACAATAGTAAAATTAAATCAGAATGGTTTTATGAAGATTCAGCTAATGTTGAAGTAAGTGACATAGAAGTTTTTGGTAATGTTGCAAGTGTTTATGGCAACGTAAGTTGGTTTATGTCTGGAGAAAAAACATCAAGAGCTGGTTTTCATGCAGTTGTAGGAAAACAAATGGGCAAATTGGTTTTTAAGAGACATGCTTGGATGAATTGGAATATGAATAGTGCAGCTAATTCTTTTGTTTGGCCATCAACTAAAGTTGAAGGTGCTTTATCAATGTACAATAGTATGAGATATGCAATGGCAAATCTAAGAAATAATGATGCGCTTGCTTATTCTGATAGTTTAGTTCAATTGGATCCTAATTTAGCTGTTGCTCATATGGGTAAATTACATTATTTGTTTTTGAATGGTAAAGCAGACGAAATCATTTCTTTAATGAATGAAATTAAACCAAAATTGGATGGAGCTTCAATGGCAGAAAAACATTATTTGGAGACCTATTCCCCACAATTAAATAGAGCTGAGAGAATAGCAAAGTATGAAAAAGCATTGTTATACGCTGCTAATGACCCCTTACTTAGAGGATGGTATGCTTATTTTTTAGAAGATATTGATGAAAGAATAGAGAATGCTAAAATTGGATTAAAAAGATTTCCAGAGAGTAGTTTGTTGAATAATATGATGGGTTATTTAATGATGGAAAAAGGTGATTTAGAATCTGCAAGGAACCATATAAATATTTACATGACTGCACATCCAGATGAGCCAAATGCATATGACTCTATGGGTGATATTTTACTTGCTTCAGGAGATACTCTGCAGGCAAAAGAAATGTTTTTAAAAGCTTATGATCTGAGTAGGAATTTAACTACAGGCCCAGAAGATTTTTTCAAAAGATCTAAGGAAAAAGCAGAAATGTAGGGTAATATTTATTTGTTTGCATGATTAATAAAAAGATTGTATCTTTGTCGTGAAATAAAACAGTTGGAGAGAGGGCAAAAGCCCTCTCTTTTGTTAACCAATGATTAATAAGGAAGAAATAGAAGAAATTGCTAGAGTTAAGGCACATGAACTAAATGGCCATATTGTTGATGTTACAGTTAGTTCAGCTAATGAAATTGTTATATCCTTTGATAAAAATGGAGGAGTAAACGTAGATGAGTGTGTTAGTATTAGTAGATACGTAAATGATAATTTTGATAGAGAAATAGAAGATTATGCATTGACAGTTTGTTCACCTGGTTTAACTAGCCCGTTTAAAATTAAAGAGCAATATCAAATTAATCAAGGAAGAGAAGTAGTAGTTAAGAAAAATGATGGTAAAAAAGTTTCGGGAATTTTAAAAGACTATGAAAATCAGTTAACATTAGCTGTTAGGAAGAAAGAAAAAGGTTCAAAATCAAAATATATTAATAGTGATATTGAAATTCCTTTTGATGAAATTAAGGAAACTAGATTAAAAATAAAATTTAAATAAAAATTTAATGGAAGTAGATAATTTAATACAATCATTTTCAGAATTTAAGGATGTAAAAAATATAGACCGAGAAACAATGATGAATATATTGGAAGATGTCTTTAAATCTGTTTTAGATAAAAAATACGAAGGAGAAGGAAACTTTAATGTAATTATAAATGTTGATAAGGGAGATTTAGAGATCTGGAAAAATAGAGAGGTTGTTGAAAACGGAAGTGTTGAAAATGAAATTTCACAGATTGCTCTTTCAGATGCTTTGAAGATTGAAGATGATTATGAAGTTGGTGAGGAGGTATCTGAACTTGTAAGTTTTGATTCAGAGTTTGGAAGAAGACAAGTTTTGTCAATTAGACAACATTTGATTGCAAGAATTCATGAACAACATAGAGATGTTTTAATGAAACGTTATGAATCTAGAATTGGTGAAATTGTACATGGTGAAGTATATCAAATTTGGCGAAATGAAATTTTATTAACTGATGATGAAGGAAATGATATGTCTCTGCCAAAATCGGAACAAATACCAAAAGATTTTTTCAAGAAGGGAGAATCAGTTCGTGCTGTAATAAAGGAAGTAAATATTAAAAATAATAAAGCAAATATTGTACTTTCAAGAATTGCTCCTGAATTTGTTGAGAGATTATTTGAAATGGAAGTCCCAGAAGTATTTGATGGTATAATAACAATTAAAAACGTTGTTAGAAATCCGGGAGAAAGAGCAAAAGTTTGTGTTGAATCTTATGATGACCGTATTGATCCTGTAGGAGCTTGTGTTGGTATGAAAGGATCAAGAATCCATGGTATAGTTAGAGAATTGCGTAATGAAAATATTGATGTAGTAAATTATACAGAAAATATTCAACTATTAATTACTAGAGCTTTAAGTCCTGCTAAAATTACTTCTGTTCAGATCGATGAAGAAAATAATAGAGCTAAGGTAATAATGGATGCAGATCAAGTTTCTTTGGCAATTGGTCGCGGAGGGAATAATATCGGCTTAGCTGGTAGATTAACTGGTTACGAAATCGATGTGTTCAGAGATGAAGCAAGCTTTGAAGATGATGTTGCTATTGATGAGTTTACTGATGAAATTGAAGGATGGGTAATAGATGCTTTAAAGTCAATTGGATGTGATAGCGCCAGAAGTGTTTTAGCAATTGATGCTGATGATTTGGTAGCTAGAACTGACCTTGAGAAGGAAACCGTAGAAGAAGTTTTAGAAATTTTAAATGCTGAATTTGAGGATTAAAAAAAATAATATGTCAGAAAAAAATAGTTTTAGATTAAGCAAACTGGTTAGAGAATTCAACGTTAAAATTGATAGGATTTTAGACTTTTTATCTTCAAAAGGGGTAACTGGTTTAAATCCGAACTCTAAGGTTTCGCATGAAGTTTATATGCAATTATTGCAGGAGTTTGATTCTTCTAAAGCTGCTAAAATTTCTGCTCAACTTTTAGCAAAAGAAAATGAATTGAAAAAGGCGGAAGAGATTATCAGATTGGAAAAAGAGGAACAAGAGAAAAAAGCTGAAGAAGAAAAAAAATCTAATCTTATAAAAGTCAAGATTAAAGAAGTTGATAGTAAAAAAGAAGAAGAAGTTAATGTTAAACAAGCTGAAGAAGAAAAAAAACCTGAAGATAAGAAAGACCAGAATGAAGAGCTAATTAAAGCAAAGTCAACTAAATTAAAAGGTTTGACTACAACAGGGCAGAAAATTGATCTATCAAAGTTTGATAAACCTGAATTAAAAAAAGAAGACGCAGACAATGTTAAAAAGAAACGAAAAAGAATAATTAAAAATAGAATTGATCCTAAACAGTTTAGAAAACTTAAACAACAGCAATCAAATCAAGTTGAGATTTCGCCCGAAGAAGCACAAAAAAGAGTTAGAGAAACTCTTGCTAAATTACAAGGTTCAGGTAAAAAATCTTCTGTCAAGAATAGGAAAGAAAAAAGGGATGCTCACAAGGCTCAACAAGAGCAGGAAGTAAAACAGCAAGTAGATTCTCAAAAAATAATTAAGGTTAATGAATTTGCAACTGCAAATGAACTTGCTTCTTTAATGAATGTCAGTGTTACTGAAATTATCACTTCTTGTATGTCTTTAGGTATTATGATAAGTATGAATCAAAGGCTAGATGGTGAAACCATTGAAATGTTAGTAGAAGATTTTGGCTTTCAAGTAGAATTTATTTCAGATGACATACAAGATGATATAATTGCAAAGGAAGATGATGAAAAAGATTTACTTCCAAGAGCTCCAATTGTCACTATTATGGGACATGTTGATCATGGAAAAACATCTCTTATGGACTATATTAGAAATAGCAATGTAATTGCTGGAGAATCTGGAGGAATCACTCAGCACATTGGAGCATACGAGGTAACTTTAAATGACGGACAAAAGATTTCATTTTTAGATACTCCTGGTCACGCTGCTTTTACTGCAATGAGAGCCAGAGGTGCAAAAGTTACCGATATTGTTATTATCGTTGTGGCTGCTGACGACAGAGTAATGCCTCAAACAAAAGAGGCTATTAGTCATGCTCAAGCTGCTGGAGTTCCAATTATTTTTGCCATTAACAAGATCGATCTTCCAAATTCTGATCCTGAGAAGATTAAAGGTGAATTAGCAGAAATTAATATGCTTGTTGAAGATTGGGGAGGTAAATACCAATCAAATGATATTTCTGCTAAAGACGGGACAGGTGTTCAAGAGTTGTTAGAGAAAGTGCTATTAGAGTCAGAAATGTTAGCCCTTAAAGCTAATCCAAATCGTAATGCTCAAGGAACAGTTGTTGAAGCATCTTTGGATAAAGGTAAGGGTTTTTTATCCACAATTTTAGTTCAAAAAGGAACTTTGAAAGTAGGAGATTATGTTTTGGCTGGTAGATGCTCTGGAAAAGTAAAAGCTCTTTTAGATGAAAGAGGTAATAAAAAAGAATTAGCAGGGCCTTCAACTCCTGTTGTAATACTTGGTCTTGATGGGGCCCCAACTGCTGGTGATGAGTTTTATGTTATGGATAGCGAGCAAGATGCAAAGAAAATTGCTACTAAGAGAATGCAACTTCAGAGAGAACAAAGTGTTAGAACACAGAAACATCTAACACTAGACGAAATTGGTAGAAGAATTGCTATTGGAGAATTTCAAGAAGTTAATATCATAGTAAAAGGTGACGTAGATGGGTCAATTGAAGCTTTGTCTGATTCTTTAGAAGGACTTTCAAATGAAGAAATAAAAGTTAATATTATACAAAAAGCTGTCGGTCAAATTTCTGAGTCTGATGTTATGTTAGCAGCTGCTTCTGATGCAATTATCATTGGTTTTCAAGTTAGACCATCTCTACAAGCTAGAAAGCTGGCTGAAACTGAAAATATTGACATTAGGCTTTATTCTATTATTTATAAAGCAATTGAGGATCTAAAATTAGCAATGGAAGGTATGCTTAGTCCTGATGTTGAAGAAAAAATTATTTGTAATATAGAAGTTAGAGAAACTTTCAAAATATCAAAAGTCGGAACTATTGCTGGATGTATGGTTACTGATGGTACAATTACAAGAAAAAGTAAGGTAAGATTAATTAGAGACGGAGTAGTTGTTTATTCAGGTCAATTATCTACACTTAAAAGATTTAAAGAGGATGTTGGAGAGGTAAAGAAAGGATTTGAGTGTGGTATGTCAATAGAGAACTTCAATGATATAAAAGTAGGAGATATTATTGAGGGTTATGATAATATTGAAATTAAAAGAGAATTAAATTAATTTCTAAGTAAAGAAATTGGAATAATTTTCTGTACAGGATAGGCTTCAATATAATTATTTCTAATAAAATTATTCAATTTAAGTGCTTCATTTTTTGTTCTAAAATTACCAACACATATTCTATAGTAGGGCGGATCGTATGTAAGGTATGTTGGAATTTCAGGGTATAGTTTTGTAAAGTTTAATCTTGTTTTTTTTATTTCTTCTTTTGTGCTTTTAAACGTTAATTGAACACGCCAACCAAGTATTCCATCTTTTTTATTTATAATATTTTGATTTTTTAGTATCAAACTATCTAATCCTCCTTCGTATTTGATATTAATGATTTTTTTGTTTTCATTGGCGATTTGAGACATTAATAATAATGGAAAAAATAAAAGAATTAAGGATAGTTTCATTATTTCAAATGTAGTAAATTTATTAATCTTGTTTAGATAATTTTATTCTATGCGAAAAAAGTTTTTTTTTATTTTAAATGACCAAGAGAATTTCATTAAAAAGATGATTTCTTTTTCGAAGGCGTTATCTTATTCATGTATTTTACATTCAAATTATTCTAAAAATAATGTTCCAAAAAAATATTATCAATTTGATCTGATTTGTGCATTTGATTCAATTGAAAACATATCTGTTTCTAGAGACTCATTAAATCAGTTAGATAAATTTCATAATCAAACTAAAGATTGGATGTTTGGTTATATATCTTATGACTTAAGAGATGAGTTATTTAAAACTAAGTCTAAAAAACCTGATAGTTTTTGCAGAAATAATATTACTTTTTTTAGGCCAAAGTATGTGTTTTTAATTAAAAACAAAAAATTAGTTATTGAATCCATCGAAGACGAGGAATCGGTTTCCATGTTTTTTGAGAAAATATCTAATTATAAATACTGTAATGAAGATTTGCCTAAAATTAATTTTTTAGCTAGGGAAACAAAAAAAACATATTTAAGTAAAATATCTAAAATTAAAAGTCATATCCAAAGAGGAGACATATATGAGATGAATTATTGCCAAGAGTTTTATAAAGAAAATATTTCATTATCAACTCAAAATCTTTTTATCAAGTTAAATAAGCTAACAAAATCACCATTCGCTACTTTTCTAAATATTGAGAATTTTACTATTATTGGAACAAGCCCAGAGAGATATATGTTAAAACAAGAAAATAATATCATTTCTCAACCAATCAAGGGAACATGTAAAAGAGTTTCAGATAAGAATGAAGATAATGAGCTAAAAAAAAAATTATCTAAAAGTGCGAAGGATATTTCTGAGAATATTATGATTGTAGATTTAGTAAGAAATGATCTTTCAGTAACAGCAAAAGAAGGCTCTGTAAAAGTAGATAAATTATGTGGTGTTTATACATTTTCTCATGTCCACCAAATGATTTCAACAATATCATCAAAACTAAAAGACAAAAAGAAGTTTGTTAATGTTATTGCAACAACATTTCCAATGGGTTCAATGACAGGTGCACCAAAAATTAAAGCAATGGAATTGATTGAAGAATATGAAGAAACTAAAAGAGGTGTTTATTCTGGTTCTGTTGGTTATATAAATCCAGAAGGTGATTTTGATTTTAATGTAATCATTAGAA
>JBJKXM010000027.1:0-9548 GCA_045561575.1 Flavobacteriales bacterium | reverse complement strand
TTGAATTAAAATTAATTTTAAAGCTTTTCAATTTGTAGCATTTAAAATCTTACACCAGAATTGAAAATACAAAACCTCTCTTGTAATGTCAAAAAAACAAGAAAAAGAAACTAAAGAAAAAGAAGTTTCTAAAGTTGCAAAGACAAAAAAAACTAAATCTGCAACAAAGAAAACCAAAGAAATATCTAAAGAAGTAGTTGAATCACCAGTTGCTGAAGAAGTAGTTGAATCACCAGTTGCTGAAGAAATTCAAGAAGAATTTAATTGGGAGTCGATCACAAAGCACGAAGTTTATTCTGATAAAGAAAGAGCAGAATTAATAAGTGCTTATTCTGAAACGCTTCCAGTTGTCGAATCAAAACAAGTAATTGACGGAGTTGTTGTAGCAATATCAGATAGAGAAGTTATAGTTGATATTAATTTTAAATCAGATGGTGTTATTTCTAGTTCGGAATTCAAGTACAATGAAGATTTAAAAATAGGTGATACTGTAGAGGTTTTAGTTGAAAAGCAAGAAGACAAAAATGGACAATTAATACTTTCACATAGAAGGGCTAGGGTTTTAAGAGCTTGGGAAAAAGTTAATGTTGCTCTAGAAACCGGCGAGATTGTTAATGGTCAAATAAAGAGTCGAACAAAAGGTGGTATGATTGTTGATGTTTTTGGAATTGAATGCTTCTTGCCTGGTTCTCAAATAGATGTTAAGCCAATCAGGGATTATGATGAATATGTTGGAAGAAAAATGGAATTCAAGATTGTTAAAGTAAATGAGTCATTTAGAAACGTTGTTGTATCCCATAAAGCTCTTATTGAAGCAGATCTGGCAATACAAACAAAAGAAATAATGTCCAAGTTAGAAAAGGGACAGGTAATTGAAGGAACAGTGAAAAATATTACTTCTTATGGAGTTTTTGTTGATTTAGGAGGGATAGATGGATTAATCCACATAACTGATCTGTCATGGGGAAGAGTCTCACATCCTGAAGAAATTGTTACTCTAGATGAAACTATTAATGTTGTAATCTTAGATTTTGATGAAGGAAAAAGTAGAATACAATTAGGCCTAAAGCAGTTAGGTTCTCATCCATGGCAAGACCTTGATGAAAATTTAAGTGTAGGAGATGTTGTTAAAGGAAAAGTTGTAGTTGTTGCTGATTATGGTGTTTTTGTTGAATTACAAGCTGGAGTAGAAGCTTTACTTCATGTTTCTGAAATGTCTTGGTCAACTCACCTTAGAAGTGCTAATGACTTCTTTAGTAAAGGTGATAATGTAGAAGCTAAGATACTTACTTTAGATAGAGAACAAAGAAAAATGTCACTTGGTTTAAAACAAATGTTGCCAGATCCTTGGCAAGAAATTGAATCAAAATACCCATTAAATTCTAAGTTGACAGTTAAAGTTAGAAACTTCACAAACTTTGGGATTTTTGTTGAACTAGAAGAGGGAGTTGATGGTTTAGTACATATTTCTGATTTATCATGGCATAAAAAGATAAAGCATCCCGCAGAATTTACAAAAGTTGATTCAAATCTTGATGTAATTGTTCTTGACATAGACAAAGAAAATAGAAAGATTAGCCTTGGGCATAAGCAGATTGAAGAAAATCCTTGGGATAAGCATGAAAAACTTTATGTAATTGGTTCACAATTTGATGGAAATGTTACAGAGGAGTATGATAAAGGCTCATTAGTCTTATTAAATGATGATGTTGAAGCGTTTGCTCCAAAGCGTCATCTTGAAAAAGAAGATGGTTCAAATGCTAAGCTAAATGAGAAATTAAAGTTTAAGGTAATAGAATTCTCTAAAGAGAATAAAAAAATTCTTGTTTCTCATACAGCTTCTTTCAAAGATGAGTTAATTGCTGAAAGTAAAAAGAAAGCTACAAAAACAAAGAAAGCTGTAAAGAAGATTCAGGAATCACAACATCAATCTACTTTAGGCGATCTTGATAGCCTTTCTGCTTTGAGAGATGATCTTGAAAAAGAAAAAAAATAATTAAAGACCCCGTTTTCGGGGTTTTTTTTTGGATATATTTGTAATAATATGAATGTTAATAACAGTAGAGAAATTTTAAACAGAAAACAAATTGATATTATCATTGAAAGATTATGTCATGAGCTAATTGAAAATCATTTTGATTTTTCAAATTCTGTTCTTGTTTCTTTAATGCCAAGAGGAAGGCACGTTGGTAAAAAGATTCATGAAAAATTAGAAACTATAACAAAAAAAAGAATTAAATATGGAGAGTTAGATAGTTCTTTTTATAGAGATGATTTAAGAAAAAAGCCAAATCCTATTGTTCCTCACAAAATGTCAATGAATCTTTCAGTTGATGAAAAGAATGTTGTATTTATTGATGATGTTTTATTTACAGGCAGATCAGTTAGATCTGCAATTGACGCTTTAATGCCTTTTGGTAGGCCAAAAACAATTGAACTTCTAGTTTTAATTAACAGAAGATTAACTAGGCAATTACCAATTCAACCAAATTATATAGGAAAAGAAGTTGATTCAATTGATTCAGAGAAAGTTGTTGTTAGGCTAGATAATAAAAAAGATATTAATAGTATTATAATTTTAAAATCATAACATGGATAGTTTATCTGTTAAACACTTATTAGGTATTAAGTATTTAAATAGAAAAGATATTGATCTCATATTTAAGACAGCAGATAATTTCAAAAAGATTATAAATCAACCAATAAAAAAAGTTCCATCTCTTAGAGATATTACAATTGCTAATTTATTTTTTGAAAATTCAACTAGAACAAAGTTGTCATTTGAAATTGCAGAAAAGAGATTGTCTGCAGATATTTTAAATTTCTCCAGTGGAGCGTCCTCAGTAAAAAAGGGAGAGACCTTACTTGATACAGTTAATAACATTCTCTCTATGAAAGTTGATATGGTAGTTATGAGACATCCAAATCCTGGTGCATCTGTTTTTTTATCTCGAAATATTGAATCATGTATTATTAATGCTGGCGATGGAACACATGAACATCCAACACAAGCATTACTTGATGTATTTTCAATAAGAGAAAAATTTGGGGAAGTTAATTCTAAGAATATTGTAATAGTTGGAGATATTTTGCACTCAAGAGTTGCTTTGTCTAATATTTATTGTTTGAAAATGATGGGGGCAAATGTGTCAGTTTGTGGACCGATGACACTTATGCCAAAATATTTAGACAGCTTAGGAGTAAATTATTTTGCTAATTTAAGAGATGCCCTTAATTGGTGTGATATTGCTAATGTTTTAAGAATACAATTAGAAAGACAAGATATGCAGTTGTTCCCATCTTTAAGAGAATATTCAAATACTTATGGGATTAATAATGATATTTTAGAAAATCTAAATAAAGAAATTACCATAATGCATCCAGGCCCTATAAATCGAGGCGTTGAATTAACTTCAGATGTGGCTGATTCTGATCATTCACTAATTTTAGATCAGGTTGAAAATGGAGTTGCCATAAGAATGGCTGTTTTATATTTGCTTTCAAATAAAATAAATAATGGATAATACAATTGTTTTTAAAATTTCTAAGGAAAATGATTTTTCAAAATTGAATGTATCAACGTCAGTTAGAAATTTTATAGCTGACCTTTCAGGCGTTGATGTTAATACAATTAATTTGTTAAAGGATAAATTTATTACTTTTGATAAGTTAGTTTGCAAAAACAAAGGGTCTTTTGTAATAGTTTATAACTTTGATTTTGATGAAAACTTAAATATTGTTCCTTCCCTTCAGGAAGCATATGATTTTATTGATATGGAAGAAATTGAAAGACAATTAGAACTTTAAAAAAAAAATGAAAAAATTTTTATTTATAACAGTAGTTATTTTCTATACAAATGCTTTATTTGGTCAGTGCACACCAAACACATCTATTTCGTCACCTGGAATATATCCAGATGAAATTACTAATTTGCCAGAAAGTTTTGTTGGTCAGCCATATTATGCTCAAATTGATGTTTTGACACCGCTCGACACATCGGTTTCATTAAGTGGAATAAATGTTAATGTTACAATTGATAATATTGAGTTAACTAGTGTAAGTGGTCTTCCAAACAATTTTAATTACTCTTGTAATCCTCCTACATGTATATTTCCTGGAGGGACTTATGGTTGTGCTGAAATATTTTCTATTGTAGACCCTACAGCTGCAGATGTTGGTTATTATCCAATAACTATGACAACATCAACTTTAGCAATTAATGTTCCTTTAATTGGTAGCTTAACGCAAGTAGATACTGTTGATTACTTTTATATTGATATTTCTAATTCTACTGCTTTAATTGAGCAAATTAATTCATCAACCTTAAAAATTCTTGATGTATATCCTAATCCAGTTTCAGATTTGGCAAATTTTCAATTTGTAATTGGTAATAATCAAACTGTTGATTTTTATATTATTGACTGTATGGGTAGAATTATTGTAAATCAAGAAATATTTGCAAATAGAGGTGTCAATAAATTTCAATTAGACTTATCAAATTTAGCTCATGGTTTATATTCATATAATTTTAAAATTTCTGATAAAATTGTATCAAAAAAATTATTAATTGCTGATTTCTAATGTCTTTTAAATTAACAATTTTAGGATGTGACTCAGCCATTCCTACTATTACCAAACAACAAACCGCTCAATTATTAAATGTAAATGAGCGGTTTTTCTTAATAGATTGTGGTGAAAATACTCAAGTTCAGTTAAGAAAATATCAATTAAGTTTTCAAAGAATAAATCATGTTTTTATAAGTCATCTTCATGGCGATCATTATTTTGGATTGATTGGCTTGATAACTAGTATGCATCTACTTGGAAGGAAAAAGGAATTACACATTTATGCTCATGTAGAATTAAAAGAAATAATAAATATTCAATTATCTGCCTCAAATACTATTTTAAATTATCCTCTTTTTTTTCATGAGATTCCTAAAGATGATGAAATCAAACTTTATTCTGACGAAAATATAGAAATTAAAAATATACTTCTTGATCATACAATTGATTGTTCAGGATTTATCTTTAAAGAAAAAAAACACAAAAGAAAAATTATCAAAGAAAAATTAGATGAATTTAAAATTCCCTTTGAAGAAATAACTAATCTAAGGATAGGAAAAGATTTACTATTAGAAGATGGAAGGAAAATTTTAAATCATGAAATTACCAAAGAAGGCGATTCTCCTAAGTCTTATGCATATTGTTCAGACACACGTTTTTGTTCAAGTATCATATCAAAAATAAAAAATGTAGATCTTTTATATCATGAAACTACCTTTTGTGACAAGCATTTCGATATAGCTCAAAAGACGGGTCATTCAACAACAATTCAGGCTGCAAAAATTGCTAAAAAAGCAAGAGTAAAAAGATTGATTATTGGACATTATTCAAAGCGATATTCAGATTTAAATGAATTATTAAATGAATCAAGAAGTGTTTTTGAGAATTCTTTCTTATCAAGAGAGGGGGATGTTCTTGATTTTGATACTATTTAGAAAACAAAGAATATTTAGGTATATTTGCTTGTAAAATTAGGATATGAAAAGAGTCATTCTAAGTATATTTTGTTTTTTCATCTGTATTTCAAACCTTTATCCACAGATAGATTCTGTTTCTGTTCAAGGTATTGATTGTTACAATGATACAGGTTTTATTATGCTTCAACTTTCTAGCTCCTCTTATATTTTAGAAGCAGATGATTGGGAGTATCAGCCCTATGATGATTCTTTATGGTATCCAGTTGATACAAATTCCCAATATTTTATTAATCAAAATAACGATTCAATTTTCACTACCCAATGTGGAAAACACAGAGTTTCGGTATTTGATCAATCTAATTTTACTTTCAATGAGTATATATTTTTTATTCCATGTCCTGTAACAGTTGGTTTGGGACAAGAACAAAAAATTCAATGTTTTGGCGACTCATCTGGAATTCTGTCGGCTCCTACTTTTGGAGGGATTGTTTATGACCCTGACTCTAGTACTTTTGATTCCCTTGGATTTTATTTTCCAAATGACACAACAGGAGATGAGTATTATACATATCAATGGTTTAGCTCTAGTAACTTGCTTGGAGCAAATTTAACTCCTATAGGTGATTCAACTAATATTTTAAATAATGTTTCGGCAGGTTTTTATAATGTAGTTGTAACTGACGCTATTGGATGTAGAGATACTTTAGATTTTAGAAGAATAAATAATCCATATCCTATTGAAATTGATAGTGTGAAGACTAATAATATTAGTTGTTTTGGTGGTGATGATGGTTCGATTATGATATCAGTAAATGGAGGAAGGAAATTTCATTCTACACGAAATTATTATTATTATGTTTTAGATAGTAATAATGATACCCTTTATAGAAGTGACAATTTAGTTATTTCTAATAATTTTTCTCAACTCGCATCCTTAAGTGATTCTTCACTTATCATTGATAGTATATTATTCGATAACCTTTCTTTTGGAACATATAATATAATTGTAGAAGATAGTTTTGGCTGCTTAGTTGATACTTTCTTTACATTAACAGAACCTGATGCCTATGAAACTTTTGTTTCAGAAATTATTCCTATTCAATGTCTTTCTGATTCAGGGCTTTTTGTTATTGATTCTATTACTGGTGGAAATGGGTCTGAAATTTATTTTTGGACTGAATCTAATTTAACCTCAAATTGGTGTTTTGAATTACAATCAGGAGATGCATATGACATTGTTATTTATGATACAATATATGGCTGTACAGATACTATAGCTATTGATACAATACAAGCAAATTTTGAAATTTCAATAACCGAAACTGTGAATGATGTTTTATGCCATGGGGATGCTACTGGTTCTATCATTATTGATTCAACTTTTGGTGGAAATTATCCATACAATTATACATGGGGAGGTTTTGGTCAAGGACCATTATTAGATAGTGTATATTCAGGAAATTATTTTTTAGAAATTGAAGATTCAATTGGTTGTAAGCAAACTTTTTTCTTTGATATTGATCAAAGTAATCCAATATATGTTAATCCTACATTAATACCTCCTTCTTGTAATGGATTAAGTGATGGTGTAATTTTTGTAGATGTCAATGGAGGTCAATCTCCATTTTCTTTGAACTGGTCAAATGGTACAGGTACGAGTGATTCATTATTTGGTTTATCAATTGGTAATTATACTTTAAATGTTATTGATGATAATCAATGTGAATACACTACTACTTATGCATTAAGTCAACCTGATTCATTATTATTATACTTTGATAATTATAATAATCCACTTGATTGTTATGGTGGTTTAACTTCCATATCAGCAATCATTTCTGGAGGAACTGGTCCTTTTAATTTTTTATGGAGTAATAACGCAACTTCTTCTCAAACTGTAATTGGAGCAGGGGTATGGTCATGTGATGTGATTGATAATAATGGTTGTTCTGTTTCTGAAACTATTGTAATAACTCAACCTGATGAATTCTATATTTCAGACTCTTCTTCTAATAACCCACTTTGTTCTGATGGAGGGTCCGCAAGTATTCAGACAAATGGAGGAACTCCTCCAATTTCATACTTGTGGAGTACAGGAGAAACAACTCAGTCAATTAGTAATATTTTAGTAAATACGTGTTGGGTTATTGCTACTGATTCATGTGGAAATACAGATTCTATTGGATTTAATTTACCTCCGTATGATTTAGTAACTTCTGTTTTATACAATGACACAAATCATACTTCTATTGTTGAAGTTGATCCAATATCTACTGGCACATCATTTCTATATGAATGGTTTGATATAAATGGTATTTTAGTTTCAAGTAATTCTTCAGTGGTTATTAATCTATGTCAAGGAACATATACTGTAAAGACCACTGATCAATCTAACGGTTGTTTTGTTGAGGATACATTAATTGTTGATTGGTACTTACTTGGAGACATAGTAGATTTAGAAAAAACTACTGTTTATCCTGATTCTCTATTATGGGGCTTTGGTCCATACAGCTACTTATGGGGTCCAACTAGTGGTTTTGCATCGCAGCAAGCAAATATTTGTCCAGGAGATCATTGGCTTGAGGTTACTGATAGGGATGGATGTACGATTGATACATTCTTTACTATTGATAATATATCAGTATTATTATCACCAAGTAGTAACTTAATTGAGTGTGATCTTGAAAATTTAGATGTTGAATTAGCTGTCACTCCCGAAGGAGGAACAGATCCATATACATATTTATGGACAAATGGTGGTACTGATAGTACAACTAACCTCAGTTTATCTCCGGGCCCTTTGTCAGTTCAAATTATGGATAATAATGCATGTACTTTGGATACAATATTTAGGATAGCAGCAATGACACCAGAATGTGTTCCAAATGTATTTACTCCAAACAATGATCAGGTTAACGACTTTTGGAATTTAGAACAGGCATATTTATATAATGATTCTGAAATTACAGTTTGGGGTAGGTTTGGAAGAAAAGTATTTGAATCTACTGGCTATGAAAATCCTTGGGATGGTAAAACAGAAAATGGTAATGATGTTCCCGATGGTGTGTATTATTATCATATTGAATTAGGAAATGGATATGATCCTATCCAGGGGACTGTAACTATTTTAAGATAGCCTTAATAATCTTATTTTTTTCACTTTTTAAATACCAGTTAATATTTTTGTCTTTTCTAAACCATGTTAACTGTCTTTTTGCGAGTCTTCTAGTATTTTTTTTAATTTCTTCAATGGCAATATCTAGTTCTATATTTTGATTGAAATAGTTAAATAGTTCTTTATAGCCAACTGTATTTAATGCATTTTTTTTTCTGAACTTTTTTAATAATTCAGCTTCATTAATCAAACCGTTTTTTATCATTTTGTCAACTCGGGTATTTATTTTTTTATAAAGTTGTTCTCTATCAGTTTTAATACCAATTTTAATTATTTCAAAATTTCTCTTTTTTTTCTCTTTTTTGTGAAACGTAGAGAATCTTTTACCTGTTTGATGAAAAACTTCATAGCATCTTTTCAATCTTTGAGGATTATTAATGTCAGCAGATTTATAAAAATCTGGATCAATTTTTTTTATTTTTTCTTGAAGCCAAGTAATACCATTTTTTTTATATTCATTATTTATTTTTTCTCTGACATTATTTGAAATATTTGGGATTTTATCTATTCCATTACAGATTGCATCAATATAGAGCCCTGATCCTCCAACAAGTAGTAGATAATTATGAGCTTTAAAAAGCGCAGTAATTTTATTAATTGCATCTTTTTCAAATTGTCCTATACTATAATTTTCATTAATTGATAAATGATGAATAAAATGATGTTTTACAATAGCTAATTCTTCTTTTGATGGAGGAGCAGCGCCAATTTTTAATTCTTTATAAAATTGTCTAGAATCACATGAAAGAATCTCTGTATTTAATTTTTGAGCAATTTCAATACTTAGTGATGTTTTACCACTTGCTGTTGGGCCAAGTAATACTATTAATTTTTTAGTAGTACTCATATTCATCTAAATCATCTTCGCTGAAATTATTGTCTTGATTAT
>JBJKXM010000026.1:0-9870 GCA_045561575.1 Flavobacteriales bacterium | reverse complement strand
GAGTTTCTATAGAGTCTTGTTTACATAGTAGGGTATATTCTTTGCCTGAATTAACTCTTCTTACATCAAAAATTCCTTTAGATTTTTTAACAACCTCAGCAATTACAGGATGATCTATATGGTTTGAATACAAGATCTGACCTAGTGTTTGGCCGTCCTTTACTGTGCTATTTATAACCTTTAAGGAATCAACGAGTATTCCATACAAATACTTGGGTTCTGATTGCTCTATTAGGTTTGTACTTCTCTTTACTTCATAATCTTTATTAAAGAGGCTATGAAGAACAAATACAAAAACAACTAAAACTGAAAAGACCTTAAAGTAATTTTTCATGCACGCAAAATAAAATTTTTATTGGTAGAAAGTAAATTCAATTATGTCTATTTATTGACAATAGAGTTTTAACTTTTAAAGGTATGCTTTAGAAAACGATAAAAGCTTTTCTTCTTCAAAATTTTTTGCTATTAATTGAAAGGCATGTGGCATATTATTAGAAAGTTTTTTTGAGGGTACAGAAATAGCTGGACAGCCTGTAAGATTTGCTAATACCGTATAAATATCTTCCAAATACATTTGTGTTGGATCTGTAACATCACCTCCAATTTTAAACGCAATATTTGGTGTTGTTGGAGTTATTACAAAATCATATGAAGACAATATCTCCTCAAGTTTTTCTTTAATTAAACGTCTTACTTTTTGTGCTTTGGTGAAGTAAGCGTCATGATATCCAGCACTCAAAACAAAAGTTCCAAGCATAATTCTTCTTTTAACTTCTTCACCAAATCCCTCTGAACGAGTATTTACATATGTGTCTTCCAAACTATTTGAATTGTCTGATCTGTATCCAAAATTAATTCCGTCAAATCTTGAGAGGTTAGAAGATGCTTCTGCTGTTGATAAAACATAGTAAGTTGGAACTAAAAAATCTAAATAGGGAAATGAAACTGGCTCAACAGTGTGGCCATTGTTTTTTAAAGAGTCAACCTTTTCTAAGAATTGATTTTTTAAATCGGAGTCAAGGCCTTTATGATTGATAAATTCTGAAAAATAAGCAATTTTCTGATTAGAAATATCGATATCTAATTTGGAATAATTTGCTACTTGTTTTCTTGAAGATGTAGAATCATTAAAATCATATCCAGAAATAACCTCAAGAACTAATGCAACATCATCAATATTATTTGCAATTGGTCCAATTTGGTCAAAAGATGAAGCAAAAGCGATTAGTCCAAACCTCGATACTCTTGAGTATGTTGGCTTTAAACCAACAACACCACAAAATGAAGCGGGTTGTCTTATAGACCCTCCAGTGTCACTTCCAAGTGCAACAACACACAGGCCAGATGCCACTGCTGCTGCTGAACCTCCAGAAGAACCTCCAGCAACTCTTGAATAATCATGGGGGTTTTTAACAGGTCCATAAACCGAATTTTCATTGGCACTTCCCATTGCAAATTCATCACAATTAAGGCGGCCAATAATAATGGCGCCTTCATTTAGCAATCTTTCTATAACAGTAGCGCTATAAATTGATTTAAAATCTTTCAAAATTAGTGATGAGGCAGTAACATCATGGTTTTGGTAACACATGTTATCCTTAATACCAATTATTAAGCCTGATAGTTTCTTTCTATTATTGTTTGATATGTCACGATCAACAAGTGTTGCTTGTTCAATTGATGATACATCAAAAGTTTCAACAAATGAATTACACTTATCATTTGTTTTGATTTCTTTTAAATAAAAATTAACTAGTTCTTCACAAGTAAATTCATTATTCTCTAATGCCTTGCTCAGGTCTTGAAATGAACGAAATGTCTTCAAGGTAAAATTTAATTATCTTCAGCTTTTTCTTCTGATTCGTTTTTTCCTTTTTTAAACTCGTTTATTCCTTTTCCTAATCCTTTCATAAGTTCAGGAATTTTTTTGCCACCAAATAGCAAAAGAACAACAAGAGCAATCAACAACCATTCAGTACCTCCCATGGTAAATAATAAAATTGATTTCATAAAAGTATTTTTTGATGTTTAGACAAAAGTAGCCAATTTGTTTTAATTTGCTTCATAAAGCCACAAAGATGGGTCAAGTTTTTCATAACCCTGCCATATTTCAAAATGCAATTCTGTTTTTCCTTCGCCACTATCCGTCAAAACAGTCCCTATTTTTTCTTTAGTTAAAACCTCATCTCCTAACTTAACAGCTACTGTTTCTAAACCTGAATATACAGTAAAATACTCTCCGTGATTAATTAAAACTGCCTTACCCTCACCCCTAATGAAAAATATTCTTGAGACCTTACCCTTAAAAACAGATCTTATAATAGCATCTTCACTAGTTGCAATATTTATACCATTATTAAATGTTTCAACATTACCAAAAACATGATGTTTTTGCTTACCAAAATAAGCAACTATTAGCCCCTGCTCTAGGGGCCAAGGCATATTTCCTCTGTTGGCACTAAACTCATCAGACAATAGCCTTGCTTCTGGAGTTAAAGACATTGTTGAGTTTTTTTGCTTAAGTTTGGCTCTAGCAGCTTTTATTTCTTCTTCAATAATTCGTTTAATTTGTTCTTCGATTAAGCGTGATTGCTTCTGCTGCTCCTTAATCTTCTTCAAAAAAATGTTTTCTGACTTTTGCAAATTAGCAACAACTTTATTTTTTTCATTTTTGGATTCTAGAATCTTATCTAGATTTTGTTTTTTATTTGAAATTAAAACTAAGCTTTCATCTTTTTTCTTTGTTATAAGATTTCTTTGCTTAAGAAGTCTTTCTGATTTAACAGATAAACTGTCTTGAGATTTTTGAATTTGTACAAGTTGAGATTTCCTAAGACGAGAATATTCTCTTAAATACAAAACTCTCTTATAAGCCTGGTTAAATGTTTGAGAGGACATTATAAACATTAAGTTGTTTCTGTCATTTTTATTTTTTTGCAATGAATACAACATTTTTCCATATTCTTTTTTTAGAGCTATTATTTCCTTTCCTTTTTTATCAATCTGTTTTTCTGTAGACTCTATTTTAGATTCAAGCTTTAGGATTTGTTTTTTTATTAAATTAAGTTCAATATTTGATATTTGAATTAATCTTTCTTGGCTACTTATTTTTTTATCCAAATAGTTAATATATCTCATTGATTCCTTCTTGTTTTTCTTTGTTTTGTTTAGAAGTGTGGATGTATATGATATCTCTTTTTCAAGTGCTTTTTTTTGCTCTTTTAATTGGTCTTTGTTCTGTGAAAAACAGAAAAGAGGAAATACAACAACAATAAGAAAAACTCTAATTGACCTCCTCATATCTTTGGGGTATTTTAAAAGAAACTTTATCAATTTCTCTTTCTTCTACTTTATTATATAATAGCTCTACATTTAACTCTGGCTTTGATGTAAAAACATTTAGACGTTTTGGATAACCATCAGAATAATCAGAATATTTTATTGTTAACTTTTGTTTTTGAGAATAGTTTATGTTTATTTCATTAATAAATTTATAATCAGTATTAATCAAATATGAAACAGAATCTATATTGTCCTTGATAAGTAAATCATTGTTGTTTGCAACACTTGTAATAGGATAAAGTAGCGAAACTATATTTTCATTTTTTATTTGTTCAACAGGAATTGTAATATTGTTTGACAAAAACGCTTGAATATCGCTGTATGAAAGCGAGACCCCAAATTGATTTTTTAATTGTTCAATAGGCTTTATTAGCCATGTGGAATTTGGCCTATTTATCACATACAAAGAATCAGGCGTTAACATAACTCGATTAATCTCCCCAATAATTGGGGCGCTTATTGAAAGCCAGATTAAACTATCTTTCCTAATTTTCATAGACACCCCTAAAGCAAGTTTGTCATTATTAGAGATCATTTTAATCTTGCCCTTAACATAAAGCCAATTGGAATTAATCTTATTAGAATTTATTTGAGATACAATATCAGTAATATTAATAGATTCTAATTCTTTTACAACATTCTTTTTTATACCACAAGAGGTAATAAAAAACAACACGAAAAAAATGCAAATCTTATTCAAACAAATCTTCATTTTTGATTTTTTTGTCCAATAATTGAGAATCCGGGTCTATTAATTTTGCTTTTTTCCACTCAACAATAGCTTCTTTTTTCTGACCTAGTTTAAATAATACATCTCCGTAATGTTCAATTATTACAGCACTTTTATCTCCACCATTTTTCAAAGCTTTTTCAAGCCATTTCTTTGCGTTTTTATAATCACCAAGACAATATAAAATCCACGCATATGTGTCTTGGTAAGTTCCGTTATCCGGCTCTAATTCATTACACTTCTTAGACATTTTCTTGGCCTTTTGAAGATCTGTTTTTCTTAATGAGAGATAGTAACTATAATTGTTAAGTACTATTATATTTTCTGGATTTGTATTTAATATTTCCTCATATAATGAATCTGATTGATTATATAATTCCATTGAATTATATACATCTGCTAAAGAGTTTTGGAATTCGGAATAAAGAGCATCATTATCAAAAACATATTCAATCCCATCTTCAAGAGAATTTTTTGCTTCGTTTAAATTTTTAAAATATGAATTAGAAACTCCATTAAAGTAATAATAAAGGGGTTCGGTAGGATAAAACATCAAAGCTTTTTTGCTATATAAAAGTAAAGAATCATAGTTTGCATCCTCAACATCAAGAAATAAAATTTGAGTCCAAACAGGTTTTATGTTTTGCTTTATAGCAACTGATTTCCTATAATATTTCTTTGCGTTTTCTTTTTCTCCTACCGCATAATTTAAATCACCGTATATAGCATATAATTCTGCATTTTTAGAATAAAGAGAATCCAAAATATTAATTAATTCAAAAGCTTGGAATCTAATCGTGTCATTTGCATTTATTATAGTGAGATAAGATGCTAAAATTGTCAGCTTGGTTTCAATATTTACGTTGTCACTAATAAAGGCATTTTTTAGTTGTTTATAGGAGTTATTAAGGTCACCATTATCTCTATAGAAATTAGCTAGCGTTAAATTTAATTGGCCATTTTTGGGGTCTTGCAATGATATCCTTTCATAAATTTTCGTCGCTTTGTTTTGCTTATTAGCTAAAATATATGCCTCCGCTAGAATCTGTAACACCTCAATATCTTGTGGAAATCTTTCAGATAAATCTTCTAAAGTTTTTGTTGCCTTAGTAAAGTTTTTTATTTGCAAGTAAAGTTTATGTTTTTGCATGGAAACCATTTTGTCTATTCCCTTTTTTTCTTCAAGATCATCATATACTTTTATAGCTTTTAGATAATTCTCACCATATATATAGGTGTCGGCCAATTTGTAATAATTAAACTCGTTATTAGGCTCGAGGTTTATTATTGATTGATAGTTTTTAGCTGCTTCATTATACTCTTGGTTAAGAAAAAGTATTTCGGCATTATTTCTTATGTACCATATGTTTTTTGGCTGAATTTCTATAGTTTTTATTGAGAATTCCTTAGCTTCAATAATGCGATTTAGCTTCTTGTGTAGTATAGACAGTTGGTAATGAGCTTCTACAAAGTCTGGTTTTTTTTCAATGCATTTTTTAAATAATGTTATTGAGCGCTCGTAATTTTCAAGGGATTTTTGCTTAAGTGCATTAAAAAAAAGGTTGTTATAACTAAGGTTATCCTTTTCTTTTTTTTCAGTAGAAACTTGACTCTTAGTATTTTCTTTTTTTTCAGGGTAAAAACTTTTCCATTGCGCATAGGATATGCTATGTGAGACAATGAAAATTAGGATAAATATCTTATGTTTTAACATTTATTTTATTTCGCAAAAGTCTCCAATGCTAACTTCTTGAGGTATATTTTTACCATTATAATAAACGTTATTACCTATCATTGATTTTGCAAGTTTTGCATTATCAATATTTGTGTTTTCTTGAATGATTGAGCCTTCAATTTTACTGTTTAAAATTTTAGTGCCAGATCCTATTGACACATTTGGACCTATTATGGAATTTTGTATTATTACACCAGGGCCTATATAACAAGGTTCTATTATTTCGGTTTCTAAAATTTCAGCTTCATTATCAATTAGGTTTAAATTCTTATTGTGATCTAAAACTCTTTCACATGTATATACAGTAGCATCTTTATTACCACAATCTAACCATTCGTCCACCTCTCCAGTTGTAAAGCTTAAGCCTTTATTTTTCATGTTTTCCAGTGCATTTGTGAGTTGATATTCACCTCTATCTTTTATATCATTATCAATTAAGTACTGGAGTTCTTGTTCAAGGTTTTCCCCGCTTTTAAAATAATAAATCCCAATAATTGCTAAATCAGAAACAAACTCTACTGGTTTTTCAACAAAATCTGTAATCACCTTTTCTTCATTTATTTTTACCACCCCAAAAGCACTTGGATCATCTATTTTATTAACCCATATAATTCCATCGTGATTTTTATCTAATTTAAAATCAGCTTTGAAAAGTGTGTCAGCAAATGCCACAACAACATTTCCTTTGAGAGATTTTCTAGCACATAAAATTGCATGAGCAGTGCCTAAAGGTTGGTCTTGATAAACAATTTGTCCCTCAGCACCTAAACTTGAGGCAATATTTATAAGATCATTTTCGACTTGTTCTCCAAAGTCACCTACTATGAAAGCAATTTCATTAATTTTTTCATTACAAACATTAACTATATCTTCAACCAAGCGATGAACTATAGATTTTCCTGCAAAAGAAATTAACGGTTTTGGTGTGTTTTAAGAGTGTGAGGTCTTAGGCGTGATCCTCTTCCAGCCATAGGGATAATTATATTCATATTAAAAAAGTTTTGGTGTTTTATTTTCCTTAATTTTTGGTTTTTCAAGCCAGTAAACAAAGAAAATATAGCTTAGGATTAACATAAGATTTATAACAAATGTAAAGTTACTATAATTTAGAATGAAATATATTGATATCATTAACAAAAAGTACAGTAAAATTCTTTTATAATTAAATGTAATAATGGAATAGGGTAATGTTTGTTACAAAAGATATAGGGATAAAATAGTCATTAAAAAATAGCAAACTAACGTTGAAATGGCACAGCCAACAAAGCCAATTATAGGAATAAGGGTGTAATTTCCAGTTAAGGTTACAATAGCCCCGAAAATCGCAATATATGCGCCATATATTGTTTTTTCAGTTAGCTTAAACCATATTGATAGATTATAATATATTCCTAAGAAAAAATTTGCTAATAATAGAATAGAAACGACTAAAAAAACCTCTCTCATCATGATAATTAGAGCCCAAAAAGTTTATAAAGAAATCATAAAAAGTAGTTACAAGAAGAAATATTATTGATATTACTACAAACAAAATATTTCATTACATCAGCATATATTTTTTTTGAATTTAATGTTCTTTCCTGTGCAAAGTAAAACGGTTCCGCGGCAAATCTAAAAGTTTGAATAAATAAAATCATAATAATAGATAATTTATAGAAAGCACCGTAAAGACCTATTTCTCTAGAAGCATCCAGACTCTCTGGCAGGAGAAACTTTAATAAGATTCTATCAATTGTTTCATTAGTAATTCCTGCTAGTCCGGCAATTAATAGTGGAGAGGCGTATATCATCATTTTTTTCCATAATTTTTTGTCAAAAACCCAAACAGAATTTATCATTTCGGGAAGTAACATGAGAATTGTTACTATTGAAGCAAACAAGTTGGCAATGAAAATATAACCAACTCCTACAGATGGAGAATAAACAGAGTTAACAAAATTTAGAGATTGTAAATTATTTTCTATTGCATAAGGACAATAAATAATAAAAAACAGGTTTAATCCAATGTTTACAAAAATATTTACAAGCCTAACAAGAGCAAATCGCGTTGCTTTATTTAAAGCTCGTAGTTTCGCAAATGAAATAGACGATATCGCGTCTAAACCTATAATTATAGCAAACCATTTTACGTATTCATCATTATTAGAATAGCCAATTGTTGATGCTATATTTTCGCTAAATGAGTACATCAGCAAAATAAATAATGAAGAAGAAAATAATAATGAGATTAGAGAGGTGCTAAATACAACTCTGTTGTTCTTTTCCTTTTGAGAAAATCGAAAAAATGCTGTTTCAATACCATAAGTAAGAATAATTACAAGAAAAGCTACATATGCATAAAGCTCAGTTACAACACCGTATTCTTCAGGCAAGAAATATCTTGTGTATAGAGGTACTAATAGATAATTTAATAACCTCCCAACAACACTGCTTAGACCATAAATTGCGGTTTGACTAGCAAGTTTTTTTAGTGGGTTCAATTAAAATTTGGTTTTCTTTTTTCTAAAAAAGCATCTGTTCCTTCTACAAAATCATCGGTCTCAAAACAACTACCAAATAGCTCAATTTCATTTTTAAAGCCATCTGTTCCTTCTTGATAACATGCATTTATCGCTTTTATTGCGCGAGAAAGCGCCTCAGGAGAATTCTTGTTAAGTTTATTAGTTAGCTTGTAGCACTCATCAATTAATGTGTCTTGGTTACAAACATGATTAACAAGACCATGACTTAAGGCCTTAGTGGCATTTATCATTTTTCCAGTTAAAATCATTTCCATGGCTAAGCCCTTTCCTATCAAATGAGGTAATCTTTGAGTTCCTCCATATCCTGGAATAACCCCAAGTGTAACCTCTGGCAATCCAAGCATGGCATTCTCAGAGGCAATTCTTATATGACAAGACATTGCTAATTCCAACCCGCCCCCAAGGGCAAATCCATTAATGGCAGCAACAATAGGTTTAGCAGATGATTCGATTAAATTAAACAATTTTTCGTGTCCATTTTTTGACAATTCTCTACCTTGATCTTTATTGAACGATTTAAATTCTTTTATGTCTGCGCCAGCAACAAATGATTTGTTTTCTGATCCAGTTATTATTGCTGATCTAATGCTGGTATTTGAATTAATAGAAGTAATACAATCAGACAATTCACTAATTGTTTCGTTATTTAATGAGTTTAAAAACTTTGGTCTATTTATTGTAATTAAACATGTTTTTTCCGAAACATGAGTTAGAATATTTTTATAATCCATTTATTTGATTTTTACAAATATATAGATTAAGAAAGTATAATAAAGTTCTTAAATAATTTAATTATTAAGAGCTTCAGCACCTCCAACTATTTCTAAAATTTCTGCAGTAATTGCTGCTTGACGGGCTTTGTTATAGGAAAGGGTAAGGTCTTTTTTAAGCTCAGACGCATTATCTGTAGCCTTATGCATTGCAGTCATCCTTGCACCATGTTCAGATGCATGAGAATCTAGAACGGCTTTAAACAATTGAGTTTTTAAAGATTTGGGAATTAATTGCTCTATGATTTCTTTTTTCTGAGGCTCAAAAATATAGTCTCCAATTGAAGCGTTTTCATCATTTGGAGATTGTACAGGCAAATAATCTTCCCTCATTACATTTTGAGTTGCGGCATTTTTAAACTGATTGTATACTAAAATTACTTTGTCATATTTTAAATCTAAATAATCTTGCATAATTGATTCAGAAATATTTGAAACACTTTCGTAGTTTAAATCAGCATAAATTTCATCATGAATAGAGACAACATTATAGTTGTTATTTTTAAAGTATTCAGATGATTTTTTTCCAATCGATAAAATGCTTACGTTTTTAGCAGCAAAGTCTTCTCTGATAAGAGATGTTGTTTGTTTAATTATATTAGCATTAAACCCTCCACACAAACCTCTATTTGAAGTAATAGGAACTAAGAGCACATTATTTATCGTGCGATCTGATGAAAATTCCCCGCCTTCAGCTGAGTCTAAACTAGATGATAAGTTTACCAGAAGTTCTGTTAATTTATTAGCATATGGCCTCATTTGTGTAATAGC
>JBJKXM010000025.1:0-10476 GCA_045561575.1 Flavobacteriales bacterium | reverse complement strand
AAAAATCATAATGATTCAGAAATTATAGCTGGTGGAAATTATGACAAAAGCAAAGGCTTCTTTATTGAACCTACAGTAATTGTAACAAAAGATCCAAAATTTAAAACAATGTGTGAAGAAATTTTTGGACCTGTAATTACAATTTTTGTATATGAAGAAGACAAGTGGATAGAAACACTAGATCTTGTTGACCAGACCAGTGATTATGCACTTACAGGAGCAATTTTTTCAATCGATAGATATGCAATTGATACAGCAACTAAAATACTTGAAAATTCTGCTGGAAATTTTTATATAAATGATAAACCAACAGGAGCTGTTGTAGGACAACAACCTTTTGGAGGATCAAGAGGATCAGGAACAAACGATAAAGCAGGATCTGTTTTAAATCTTCTTAGATGGGTTTCTCCAAGAACAATTAAAGAGACATTTAACCCTCCTACTAATTACAGATATCCATTTTTAGAAGAGTAATACTTTTAAGCTTGTGCAGTAGGACCTCCAAAATTAATCGGAACCCCTTTAGCTGAATCTAATTCTGGAATTTGTCCATGTTGATCTTCAAATTTAGAGACATTTTCATTCAAAGCTTTCATTAGCCTTTTAGCATGCTGAGGTGTAAGTATTATTCTAGATTTAACTTTTGCTTTTGGAACACCAGGCATCATTTGGATAAAATCTAGAACAAATTCTGAAGGAGAATGATTAATAATAGCCAAATTACTGTAGCTTCCTTCAGCAATTTCTTCAGAAAGCTCAATATTTAGACCGTCTTTTTTATTTTTTTCCTCCATTTATTTTTCCTCAGAAAAGTTTTCAATAATTTCAGCATCTTCCATCTTTTCAGAATTATTAAGTTGATCCATTTCAACTTGAGAACCAACTACAACATCTTCTCCATTTACAAGACCAGTACCAGCAGGGATCTTTTTACCAATTATTACATTTTCTTTTAAGCCTATAAGCGGATCTCTTTTTGCATTTATTGCTGCTTCATTTAACACCTTTGTTGTTTGCTGGAAAGATGCAGCAGAAATCCAACTATCAACTTGTAATGAAGCTCGAGTAATTCCTTGAAGAACAGGACTAGAAACAGCAGGGACAGCATCTCTTGATTCAATTATAACACCATCATTTCTTTTAATTCTTGAATTTTCTTCTCTTAATTCTCTTACACTTACAATTTGACCAGCTTTAAATTCTGTCGAATCACCTGGATTAGTTATAAACTGTTTACCAAAAATATTATCATTTTGTTCATTAAATTCAGTTTTACCAACAAGTTGTTTTTCTAAGAAATACGTGTCGCCTGAATCAATAATTTCAACTTTTCTCATCATTTGTCTTACCAATACCTCGAAATGCTTATCATTGATTTTTACTCCTTGTAATCTATAAACATCTTGAATTTCATTTACAATATATTCCTGTACTGTAGTAACACCTTTAATTGCTAAAATATCAGATGGGGTTATTACACCATCACATAGTGGTGATCCAGATTTAACAAAATCATTTTCTTGAACTAATATATGTTTTGAAAGTTTTATTAAATATTTCTTTACTTCACCAGATTTTGAAGTTATTATAACTTCTCTGTTTCCTCTTTTGATTTTACCTAATGAGACAATTCCATCAATTTCTGTAACGACAGCTGGATTAGAAGGATTTCTTGCTTCAAACATTTCAGTTACTCTTGGAAGTCCTCCTGTAATATCTCCAGAGGAACCAGCAGATCTAGGAATCTTTGCAATAATAGTTCCTGCTTCAATTTTATCATTGTTATTAACAGAAATATGAGCTCCAACAGGAACATTAAATACTTTATCATCTTTTTTTGATAAAACTGATATAGATGGATTTAATTTTTTATTTCTGCTATCAATAATTACATTTTCCTTGTGCCCTGTTTGCTCATCAGATTCTACTCTACTAGTTACTCCTTCCTCTATATCATTAAACTGAACTTTTCCAGAAATATCAGAAACAATTACAGCATTATATGGGTCCCATTCACAAATTACATCACCTTTCTTAACTTTTCCAGATTTTTTGTTAATTATTGATCCGTAAGGAATAATATTCGTTGAAAGAATAAATCCATTTTGATCATCAATAATTTTTGCTTCTGCAGTTCTACTTACAACTATCTCTATACTTTCACCATTAGCATTTTTATTAGAAACGGTTTTTAAATCTTCTATCTCAAGTTTACCATCCTTTTTAACAACAATACTTGAATCTACTTCAGATCTAGATGCAGTTCCTCCTACGTGAAAAGTACGAAGTGTTAGTTGTGTTCCAGGCTCACCAACAGATTGAGCTGCTATTACACCAACAGCTTCTCCAACTTGTGCCATTCTATCTGTTGCTAAAGATTTACCATAGCACTTACTACAAACACCTCTTTTAGTTGCACATGTAAGAGCAGATCTAATCTCTACAGTTTCTATACCTTGTTTTTCTATCTCTTTTGCTATATTATAAGTAATTAATTCACCAGATGAAACAATAACTTTATCAGAATCAACTTGATATATATCAAGTAAAGAAACTCTTCCTAAAATTCTGTCACTTAAACTTTCAATAATATCATCATTATTTTTTAGAGCAGTCACTTCAATACCTCTTAAGGTTCCACAATCATCCTCCGTAATAATTACATCTTGAGCAACATCTACAAGTCTTCTTGTTAAATAACCAGCATCAGCTGTTTTTAATGCAGTATCAGCTAATCCTTTTCTTGCTCCGTGCGTTGAAATGAAGTATTCTAGAATAGAAAGACCTTCCCTAAAATTAGTTGTAATTGGATTTTCAATAATTGATTCACCATGATCACCAGATTTTTTTGGTTTTGCCATAAGACCTCTCATCCCAGAGAGCTGACGAATTTGTTCTTTTGATCCCCTTGCTCCAGAGTCTAACATCATATATACAGAATTAAAGCCTTGTTTATCAGAGCTAATATTTCTCATTACGATATCAGTTAATTTTGCATTAGTTGTTGTCCAAACATCAATTACTTGATTATACCTTTCATTATTGGTAATAAATCCCATTTGATAATTAGATTTTATCTCATCTACTTTTTTGTTGGCTGAGTCAATTAACTTCTCCTTTTCTTCAGGAACAATAACATCACCTAAATTAAAAGACAAACCTCCTTTAAAAGCCATCTCAAAACCAATATTTTTAATTGCATCTAAAAAATGAACAGTTTTAGCAACACCACATTTATTAAGAACATCACCAATAATATTTCTTAATGCTTTTTTGGTTAATAATTCATCAACAAAATCGATTTCTTCTGGAATATACTCGTTAAATAAAATTCTACCTACTGTTGTTTCAATAATTTTTGATTTTCCATCATTTTTGATTCTTACTTTAACTAATGCGTGTAATTCACATACACCTTCGTTATATGCAATTTTAACCTCCTCTAATGAATAGAATGTTTTCCCCTCTCCTTTAACAGGTACCTCGTCAGTTGATTTTTTATGCTTAGTCATATAATACAGGCCTAAAACCATATCTTGAGAAGGAACAGTTATAGGAGCACCATTAGCAGGATTTAGAATATTATGTGATGCAAGCATGAGAACCTGAGCTTCAAGAATAGCAGCTGATCCTAAAGGAAGATGTACCGCCATCTGATCTCCATCAAAATCTGCATTAAATGCAGCACATGCAAGTGGATGAAGTTGAATTGCTTTTCCTTCAATCATTTTAGGTTGAAATGCTTGAATTCCTAGTCTATGTAATGTAGGGGCTCTATTTAGTAAAACAGGATGTCCTTTCATTACATTTTCAAGAATATCCCATACTACGGGCTCTCTAGTATCAATAATCTTTTTAGCAGATTTTACTGTTTTCACAATACCTCTTTCTAAAAGTTTTCTAATTATAAAAGGTTTATATAATTCAGCACACATATCTTTTGGAAGTCCACATTCATGAAGATTTAAACTTGGACCAACTACAATAACAGACCTTGCTGAGTAATCAACTCTTTTACCAAGTAAATTTTGACGAAATCTTCCTTGTTTTCCTTTAAGAGAATCTGACAATGATTTTAATGCACGTTTACCATCTGTTTTTACGGCAGATGCTTTTCTTGAATTATCAAATAATGCATCAACGGATTCTTGTAGCATTCTCTTTTCGTTCCTAAGAATAATATCGGGAGCATTTATTTCCATCAACCTTTTTAATCGATTATTTCTAATAATAACTCTTCTATATAAATCGTTTAAATCAGATGTTGCGAATCTACCTCCATCTAGAGGAACAAGTGGACGTAACTCTGGAGGTATTACAGGAATTACTTTAACTATCATCCATTCAGGATTATTTTCAGAATGAGTTTGAGCATCTCGCATTGACTCAACAACTTGCAATCTTTTTAGAGATTCTGATTTCCTTTGTTGTGAAGTTTCGTTTGCAGCACTATTTCTTAAATTATAAGACAATTCATCCAAATTGAGGTTAGCTAACAAGTCATGTAATGCTTCTGCTCCCATTTTTGCAATAAATTTGTTTGGGTCAGAATCAGCAAGAAATTGGTTTTCAGGAGATATTTTATCTAATATATCAAGATATTCTTCTTCAGTTAAAAAATCAAGATATTTTATTTCATCTCCCTCACTATTAATAATAGGTTCGTTACCAACATTTATAACAACATACCTCTCATAATAAATGATCATGTCTAATTTCTTTGAGGGTAATCCAAGTAAATATCCAATTTTATTTGGAAGCGTCTTAAAATACCAAATGTGAGCAACAGGAACTACTAAACTAATATGTCCTACACGTTCTCTTCTAACTTTCTTTTCAGTAACTTCTACACCACATCTATCACAAATAATTCCTCTGTATCTTATTCTTTTATATTTTCCACAATGACATTCAAAATCTTTAGTTGGCCCAAAAACTCTCTCACAAAATAAACCACCACTTTCTGGCTTGTAAGTTCTATAATTTATTGTCTCGGGTTTTACAACTTCACCAGAAGATCTTTCAAGCATATCTTCTGGAGAAGATAAACTAATTTTTATTCTATTGATATCTTTTGTTTGTTTATTATTTTTAGAATTTCTCATATTTTTTATTCAAATGATATTTTTAAACCTAATCCGTTTAATTCATGTAGTAAAACATTAAATGACTCTGGAATACCAGCAGATGGCAATTCTTTTCCTTTAACAATGCTTTCAAAAGCTTGAGCTCTTCCAATAACATCATCAGACTTTAATGTTAACATCTCTTGGAGAATATTTGATGCACCATATCCTTCTAGAGCCCAAACTTCCATTTCTCCTAATCTCTGACCACCAAATTGAGCCTTACCTCCTAAAGGTTGTTGTGTTATTAATGAATAAGGACCAATTGATCTAGCATGCATTTTATCTTCTATTAAATGTCCAAGTTTTAACATATAAATAATTCCAACAGTCGCTGCTTGTTCAAATTTTTCACCAGTTCCACCGTCGTAAAGGAAAGTTTGTCCTAGTCTAGGTAAATTAGCTTCATCTGTTTCTGAATTAATTTGATCAATATTTGCACCATCAAAAACCGGAGTAAAATATTTTTTACCTAATTCCTTACCAGCCCATCCTAAAATAGTTTCATAAATTTGACCTAAATTCATTCTAGAAGGAACACCTAGAGGGTTAAGAATAATATCTACTGGAGTTCCATCAGCTAAAAAGGGCATATCTTCATCTCTAACAACACGAGAAACAATACCTTTATTTCCATGCCTTCCTGCTAATTTGTCACCAACTTTAACTTTTCTCTTTTGTGCAATTTGAACTTTGGCTAATTGTAATACACCAGTTGGTAATTCATCTCCTACTGTAATAGCAAATCTCTTTCTTCTATAATCTCCAAATATTTCATTATACTTTCTTAGATAATTTGATATAATTTTATTTATAAGTAAATTATTTTCTTCATTTGAAGTCCATTGATTTGGATCAACCATTGTAAAATCAATCGCATGAATTATTTTTTTAGTAAATTTTGTACTCTTCTTAATAATTTCTTCTCCTAAAATATTCTTAACTCCTTTTGAAGCTTTTCCACCAATAACATTATATAATTTAGATGCTAAAATATTTTTTAGTTTATCAGAATCCTTATTAAATTGTATATCAATTTCTTCAAGATCTATTTTATCTTGAGATTTAGCTCTTCTATCTTTAATTGTTTTAAAAAAGAGAGATTTACCAATTACAACACCCTGATCTGCAGGTTTTGTTTTTAATGAAGCATCTTTAACATCACCAGCTTTTTCACCAAAAATGGCTCTTAAAAGTTTTTCTTCAGGAGTTGGGTCAGACTCACCCTTTGGAGTAATTTTTCCAATTAATATATCTCCTGTTTTAGTGTATGTACCAACTCTTATCATACCATTTTCATCCAAATCTTTTGTTGCATTTTCACTAATATTTGGAATATCTGAAGTTAATTCCTCAGCACCTCTTTTTGTCTCTCTAACATTTACAACAAATTCCGAAATATGTAAAGATGTAAACAAATCTTCCCTAACAACTCTTTCAGACAATATAATTGCATCTTCGAAATTATAGCCCTTCCAAGGCATAAAAGCAACCATTAAATTTCTTCCGATAGCTAATTCGCCATTCTGAGTTGCATACCCTTCACATAGAACCTGTCCTTTCTTAACTTTATCACCAACTCTAACTATTGGCTTATTATTTACACATGTTCTTTGATTTGTTTTTTGAAATTTTGTAAGAAAATAATCCTTTGTATCATCATCAAAACTTACTAGCTTTTCTTTTGTTGATTGATTATATTTTATTGATATTTTTTTTGAATCTACATAAGTAACAATACCATCTCCTTCAGCATTTATCATTGTTCTTGAATCTTTAGCAACATGTGGTTCAAGTCCAGTTCCTACAATCGGAGCATCTGTTCTAAGTAGAGGAACAGCTTGTCGCATCATATTTGATCCCATTAATGCTCTATTTGCATCATCATGTTCAAGAAAAGGTATTAATGATGCAGCTATAGAAGCAATCTGGTTAGGAGCGACATCCATCATAGTTACTTTGTTTGGTTCTGCAACTAAATAGTCGTGTTCTAGTCTAGATTTTATTCTATCCGATTGAAAATCTCCATCATTATTTACTGGGGAGTTTGCTTGAGCAATAATATGACCTTCTTCCTGTTCAGCTGTAAGGTATGATGCAGGTTTTTTAAAATCAACATTTCCATTATCAGCTAATCGGTATGGAGTCTCTATAAAGCCTAATTCATTAACTTTTGCAAATACACACAAAGATGAAATAAGTCCAATATTTGGTCCTTCAGGGGTTTCAATTGGACATAATCTTCCATAATGTGTATAATGGACATCTCTTACTTCAAAACCAGCTCTTTCTCTTGTTAAACCTCCGGGACCAAGAGCAGAAACTCTACGCTTGTGAGTTACTTCAGCAAGAGGATTAGTTTGATCCATAAATTGTGACAATTGACTTGTTCCAAAAAATGAGTTTATGACAGCAGATAAAGTTTTAGCATTAATTAAATCAATAGGGGTAAATACTTCATTATCTCTTACATTCATTCTTTCTCGAATTGTTCTTGCCATTCTACTGAGTCCAACTGCAAATTGATTTGATAATTGCTCTCCTACAGTTCTAACTCTTCTATTACTGAGATGATCAATATCATCAACATCGACTTTTGAATTAACCAAATTGATTAAATTACTTATAATTGAAACAATATCTTCATTTGTTAAAACATGTTTTTCTAAGCTAACATCAAGACCTAATCTTCTATTAATCCTAAATCTTCCTACATGCCCCAAACTATATCTTTGATCTGAAAAGAATAATTTATCAATTATTCCTCTTGCTGTATCATCATCTGGTGCTTCAGCACTTCTTAAGGTTCGATAAATGTGTCTTACGGCTTCAACTTCAGAGTTAGAGGGATCTTTTTGTAAAGTATTATGTATAAGTGAATGATCTCCTGCATTTTCTCCAACTTTGTGTAAAAGAATAGTTTCTGTTCCAGAATCTATAATTTCTTGAATATGTTGTTTTTCAAGTACAGTATCTCTTTCTAAAATAACTTCATTTCTTTCTATTGGAACTAGTTCTCCAGTATCTTCATCAACAAAATCATCTACCCATGACTTTAACACTCTAGCAGCTAAGACTCTACCAACAACTCTTTTTAAACCAGTTTTAGAAACTTTAACTTCATCAGCAAGATTAAAAATTTCAAGTATATCTCTATCACTTTCATAACCAATAGCTCTTAGTAATGTAGTAACAGGTAACTTTTTCTTTCTATCAATATAAGCATACATGACATTGTTAATATCAGTAGTAAATTCAATCCATGACCCTTTAAAGGGTATAACTCTAGCAGAGTATAACTTTGTTCCATTAGAATGAAAACTTTGACCAAAAAATACTCCTGGAGATCTATGTAATTGTGATACTACTACTCTTTCGGCTCCATTAATAACAAAAGTTCCTTTTGGTGTCATAAAAGGAATATTACCAAAATAAACATCTTGTATTATAGTTTCAAAATCTTCGTGATCAGGATCAGTACAATATAATTTTAATTTGACCTTTAAAGGAACTTTAAAAGTTAATCCTCTATCAATGCATTCTTCAATAGAATATCTAGGAGGATCAACTAAATAGTCAATAAACTCCAAAACAAAATTATTTCTAGAATCAGTTATAGGGAATAATTCAGTAAAAGTTTTATAAAGTCCTTCATTTCTTCTTTCTTCTAATGTTGTACCTGTTTGAAAGAATGATTGAAAACTTTTTAATTGAATATCTAGAAAATCAGGGTAATCAACCTTATTATCTATTGAAGCGAAGTTTATTCTTGGTGAAATTTTATTTACGGTCAAAGCAAAAAGTTTTTTAGTTACAAAATAGTTTATACAAAAAGCAAAAAATGGTCTAAATCTTACCAATAAAATTGATAAGATTTAAACCTTGAGTTTAATAATAGAACTACTTAAGTTCTACAACAGCGCCAGCTTCTTCAAGAGATTTTTTAATCCCTTCAGCCTCATCTTTTCCTACACCTTCTTTAACAGCTTTTGGCGCACTATCAACTATGTCTTTAGCGTCTTTTAAACCTAAACCTGTTAATTCTTTTACAGCTTTAACAACTTTTAATTTTGAAGCACCTGCTTCCTTTAAAATTACATCGAATTCGGATTTTTCTTCAGCTGCATCGCCACCACCACCAGCTGCTGCTGGTCCTGCTGCTACAGCTACTGCTGCCGCTGCTGGTTCAATTCCGTACTCTTCTTTTAAAATATTAGCTAATTCAGTAACATCTTTAACTGAAAGGTTAACTAAATCTTCTGCGAATTTTTTTAAATCTGCCATTTTTTTATTTATTAATTAATTATTTATTTAATGTTGGAAGCATTATTTTTATTATTGTCTTTCTGAAAGTGCCTTTACAATTCCAGATAATTTATTACTACTTGATTGTAATGAAGAAATTACATTTTTAGCAGGAGATTGTAACAATGTGATAATATCTCCAATTAACTCGTTCTTAGACTTGAGTTGAGCCAACATAGATAAATTTTCATCACCAATGTAAAATTCTTCTTCAATGTGAGCAGCCTTTAACAAAGGCTTTTCTGATTTTTTCCTAAATGTCTTTATAACACTTGCTGGAGCTTTTGCTTCTTCGGCAAACATTATTGAAGTATTACCTTTTAATATGTCATCTAATTGTGAAAAATCGACGTTATTCTTATTAAATGCTTTTTTTAATAAAGTATTTTTAACAACTTGAAGACTTACTTTTTGTTTGAAACATAGTCTTCTTAAGCTGCTACTTTCTTCTGCTGATAAACCTGAAATATCTGCTAAATAGAAATTTTTATTTTCTTCTAGCATATTATTTAAAACATCTATTAATTCGTTCTTCTCTTGCTTATTCATATATAAATTATTATATCAGATTATTTGTATCAATCGACAAGCCTACTCCCATTGTACTTGAAAGAGTGATACTTTTAAAATATGTTCCTTTTGAAGCTGTTGGCTTTAATTTGTTGATTGTTTGGATTAATTCATTTGCATTTTCTGAAATTTTGTTAGCATCAAATGACACCTTTCCAATTGCAGCATGAATAATACCTGTTTTATCAACCTTAAAATCTATTTTACCTTTTTTAACATCTCCAACAGCTTTTCCAATATCCATTGTTACAGTTCCTGATTTTGGATTAGGCATTAATCCTCTAGGACCTAAAACTTTACCTAAGGCTCCAAGCTTACCCATAACAGCAGGCATGGTTATAATAACATCAACTTCAGTCCATCCAGATTTAATTTTTTCAATATATTCATCAAGTCCAACAAAATCTGCACCAGCTTTTGTAGCTTCTTCTTCTTTATCAGCAGTAACAAGAGCTAAAACTTTAACATCTTTTCC
>JBJKXM010000024.1:0-11174 GCA_045561575.1 Flavobacteriales bacterium | reverse complement strand
AATAAACTTTTAAAATCATCTGAGTTATACTCATTAGATCCTGTTCCATCAAAAAAACGCATTTGATTTCCATTATTATAGTATATCACAACAGGATTCTCATATTCAAAACCTAAAACTTCCAAGTAACTATTAATTTCATCATCAGGATTATAAAATTCCATAACTTGATAAGAAAATTCAGAACCAGCATAATTTAAAAATTCAGGTATTTTATCTTCCTCTGTATCAGAAAAAATAATGTGAATATCTGGAAAGCTATTATTATTAGTTGAAAGCTCAGTAAGTGACTTTGCAGCATCCATACAATGATCACACCCTGCATCAAAGAAACATAAGATTTTTTTACCATTATTAATATCAAAATCTGAATCAACATATGAAGAAAAAGAAGAAACTTGTTTATTACTTGAATTTGTTGCTATTGGAAGCAGTGAAAACATTAAAACTGAAATGATTAAATAGCCATTAAATAATAATAAAAAACTACTTTTTTCTCTATCAGTAACATTTCTATAAATAAAAAGTAAAAGTAAAATTGTGAATATATTTTTAATAAATGCCTCCATTGGAGTCATAGGAATTAATTGACCAAAACATCCACAATTTTCATCAACACCTCCAAAAATATCTATTGCTAAATCAATACAAAAAACTGATAAAAGTAAAATTGTTGATGGAATAACTAATTTCTTAATATAATGTGATTGTAAAATTGCAAATGCAATAAAAAACTCAAAACCTATAATTAACCTTGATAGAAAAGGGGCAAAATCACTACTGAAACCCATTGGTATGAGTTGTCCTTCTTCAAAAACTTTAGTTATACCATATAGTGGTGTTGGGTACAATTTAGCAACTGCTGATAATAAAAATAATGCAGAAATTAAGATTCTAGAAATTAGAGTAATATTTTTCATATCTATTTATTTAACTTGATTAACGCAAAAACAGCATAGTTTAGCATATCTAAATAATTTGCATCAATTCCTTCTGAAATTAATGTACTACCATCATTATCTTCTATTTGCTTAACTCTTAGTAATTTCTGAAGTATTAAATCAGTCAAAGAACTAACACGCATATCTCGCCATGCTTCACCATAATCATGATTTTTATTTACCATTAAATCTTTGGAGGCAAGAACATGTTTATTAAACAAATTCATAACTTTTTCATATTCTAAATCTTCAGGTTGTTCTGAAACACCTAATTCAATTTGAATTAATCCAATGACAGAGTAATTTACAATTCCAATGAACTCGTTTATAACTCCCTCATCTATCTTTTGAGTCCCTTTACTTTCAATACTTCTAATCCTTTGTGCCTTTATAAAAATTTGATCTGTTAAAGAACTTATCCTCAGTATTCTCCAAGCACTTCCATAATCTTTCATTTTTTTTGCAAAAATGTCCTCACATTTTTTTATTATTGAATCATATTCAAGGATAGTTTCATTCATAATTGAAGCAGGTTTAATATAAGTTTAAATATAATTTAAATATAGTGCCAAAAATAAAAAAAGAAAAAAGGAATTTTAGTGATTTTTCAACATCAATTGTTATGGGTATTTTAAATATTACAACTGACTCTTTTTATGATGGCGGTAAATATTTAACTAAAGAAAATATAATTTCCCAAATTAAAAAAATAGAAAAAGAAGGAGCGAAAATTATTGATATTGGGGCATCTTCATCAAGACCTGGTTCTAAACCTGTTTCTGAAAAAATTGAATTAGAGAGGTTAATTCCAGTAATAAAACTAGTAAAAGAAAACAGTTCTAATCTAATGATTTCAATTGACACATTCAGGTCTAGAATTGCAGAGGAGTGCGTTAAAAATGGTGCTGATATTATAAATGATATTTCTGCAGGACAAATGGACAAAAAAATGTTTACAACAATTGCAAATCTTGATGTTCCTTATATTATGATGCACATGAAAGGAAATAGCCTTTCTATGCAAAACAATCCAAACTATACTAATATTATTTCTGAAATATCTTTATTCTTTCATGAGAGAATAAAATTGTTAAATGATATGGGATTTAATAAAATAATAATTGATCCAGGTTTTGGCTTTGGTAAAACTCTAGATCATAATTATAAAATTTTAAAAGATTTAAAAAAATTTAAAAAATTTAAATTACCAATTCTTGTAGGTGCTTCAAGAAAATCTATGATATACAACTTACTTAAAATAAATTCAAGTGATGCTTTAAATGGCACATCAGCTGTCAATACTTTAAGTTTAATGAATGGTGCAAATATTTTAAGAGTTCATGATGTAAAAGAAGCAGTACAATGCATTAAAATAAGTAATCAAATAAAATAAACTATATTTATAGCATGAGGATTATTTTTCTTACAACATTTATTGGATTATTATTTAATATTTCATTTTTCTTTTCAAATGGTAATATTATAGATTCAAAATTAAAACATCATAAGTTTAGCAAAGAGAATTACGAAAAAATATTTTACTTAAAAAACAAAGAATCTGTCAACATATATTGCACTAAACATTCAGAGCATGAATGCGTAAAAAAATTAAAATATAATCAACATAACGGTGGTGGAACAAAAAATAAGTTCAAAATTACTAAAGCAGAAAAAACTAATAAATAGGTACTACCCTCCAAAATCATCAAATCGAACATTTTCATCTGGAATTCCCCAATCATCAGCCATTTTAATAACAGCTTGATTCATTAATGGAGGCCCACAAAAATATAACTCAATATCTTCTGGTGCTTCATGATTAGATAAAAACTTATCAATAACAACTTGATGAACAAAACCAACAAAACCATCTCCTTCTGTGTCGTCTAGATTTCTCTTCTCGACCCAGTTATCCTCAGGTAATGCATCAGATAAAACTAAATGAAATTTAAAATTTGGAAAATCTTTTTCTAAATCTCTAAAATAATGAATGTAGAATAATTCAGCTCTTGATCTTCCTCCGTAAAAAAATGTTACTTTTCTACCAGTTTTAATTGTTTTGAATAATTCATATAAATGAGATCTCATAGGAGCCATTCCAGCTCCTCCTCCAATATAAAGCATCTCTGCATCACTTTCATTTATAAAGAACTCACCATAAGGACCTGATATTGAAACTTTATCACCTTCTTTTAATCCAAATATATAAGATGAAGCAATACCTGGATTAACATCAGCCCAGGTGTTTTTATCTCGATCCCAAGGTGGTGCTGCTACTCTTACATTAAGCATAATTTTTTTTCCCTCTGCTGGAAAAGAAGCCATAGAATATGCTCTTACAATTTCGTCATCATTTTTCATAATCAGATTTCTAATAGCATATGTTCCTTCTGCCCAATCTTTTTCAAATTTATTAGGCTCACCAGGATGATCAGTTGGATGTGCAGTAACATCCATGTCAGCATATTTAACTTCACCTTCTGGTATTTTAATCTGAATGTATCCACCTGCTAAATAATCCATATCTTCAGGTATTTCAACTATGAACTCTTTAATATATGTAGCAACATTGTAGTTAGATACTACAGTAGCTTCCCATTCCTTAACTCCAAATACTTCTTCAGGGATTGTAATATCCATATCTTCTTTTACTTTAACTTGACACCCAAGTCTCCAGTTTTCAGCAATTTTTTTTCTTGAAAAATGTGGTTCCTCAGTTGGTAAAATTCCTCCACCACCTGAGTTAACTTGACAAGTACATTGAATACATGTACCACCACCTCCACAAGCTGACGGAAGAAAAATTCCTTGATCACTTAGAGTTGTAAGCAAAGTACTACCTCCATCGACCTCTATTTCTTTTTCACCATTAATCATAATTTTTATTTTTCCAGCAGGTGAAAGCTTAGATTTAACAAAAAGAAGAATAGTTATTAATGTTAAAATTAATAGCAGAAAAACTACTACACTACTTACTATTTTTAAAGTACTTAAAAAGATCATTTAAATTATAATTTAATACCCATAAAACTCATAAAAGCTATTCCCATTAAACCTGTAATAATAAAGGTAATACCTAGACCTCTTAATGCCGGAGGTACGTGGGAATATCTAATTTTTTCTCTAATTGCAGCAATTCCAACAATTGCTAAAAACCAACCGATTCCAGATCCAAAACCAAAAACTACAGCTTCAGTCATAGAACTGTATGCTCTTTCTTTCATAAATAATGATCCACCTAGAATTGCACAATTAACAGCAATTAGTGGAAGAAAAATACCTAAAGAACTGTATAGTGCAGGAGAAAATTTTTCTACAATCATTTCAACAAGCTGAACCATTGAGGCAATAACTGCAATAAACATGATAAATGATAAAAAACTTAAATCAATGTCTTTGAACTCCTCTCCTAACCAAACTAGAGCACCTTTGTCTAAAACATATTCAACTAACAAATAGTTAATAGGAACAGTTATGGAAAGAACAAAAATTACTGCCAATCCCATACCAACAGATGTTTTTACAGTTTTTGAAATTGCTAGATAAGAACACATACCTAAAAAATAGGCAAAAACCATATTATCTATGAAAATTGACTTGATAAAAATATTTGCTAAATCTTGCATAATATTAGTTTGATTCTATTAATTTTTTATTTTTTGACCTTTGTACCCAAATAATAATTCCAACAGTAACTAAGGCCATAGGTGGTAATATCATCATCCCGTTATTTTCATATCCTAGTTCGTATACACCAAGTTTTTCTAAAACTGGATATCCATATAAAGTTCCAGCACCAAACAACTCTCTAAAGAATGCAACGGCAATTAAAATCCATCCATACCCAAAAGAATTCCCAAGTCCATCAAGGAAAGACTCATATGGAGAATTTGCTAATGCAAAAGCCTCTAATCTTCCCATAATGATACAATTAGTAATAATTAATCCAACAAATACTGATAATTCTTTACTAACATCATAAACAAATGCTTTTAAAACTTCATCAACAATAATAACTAATGATGCAATTACAACTAATTGAACAATAATTCTTATTCTAGATGGAATAAATTTTCTTAAAAGTGAAACTACAACATTTGCTACAGACATTACAAATAAAACAGAAATAGCCATTACAACTGCAGGCTTAAGTTGAACAGTAATTGCTAATGCTGAACAAATTCCAAGGACCTGAACAGTAACTGGATTGTTATCGTCTAAGGGGTCAGTTAATAATGACTTATTTTTTTTAGAAAGTAGTGAAAATTTACTCATAAACTTCAGAAATTAAATTAGCATTATAAATAGTATCTGTAATTGTTGGCTTATTTTTTTCTAAATAAGGTAAATATCTTCCAACTCGTTCCTTTAGCATGTCTGTAACTCCGTCAGAGGTAATTGTACCTCCAGAAATACCATCAACATCATGCATACTTCCTTTTGGTGCACCTCCCTTTTTTACTGTAATTGAAACAAATTCTTCATCTAAATTAAAAATCTTTTTGTCTCTAAATGGTTCTTGGAAAAAACCTTGATTAATTTCCGCTCCTAGTCCAGGAGTTTCAGCTTTGTGGGCAAAAACAGCCCCAAGAACTGTATTAACATCTTCCTTTAGAGCAATAAATCCCCATATTGGACCCCAAAGTCCAGTACCTCTTAAAGGAATAATATAACATTTTGAGCTATCTTCAAGTATACTTATGTACAGAGGAAGTTTTTGATCATTAATATCTTTTTTTAATTCGTCAGCTAAATCTATATCAAATGCAGATCCTGGAATAATATTTCCTTTATTATCAAGTACGAGCTCTTCTTTAATAAATTGGCTGTAAGAAATTTCTGATGCTTCTCTGTCAACATAAACTCCAACCGATTGAAGTATATTCTGTTTTTTTTCTAACTCGATATTTCTATCTTGTAGAGGAGTTAATTGAATAGACATATAAGCTAACAATGCTGCAACAATTAAAACCATTGTACAAGCAAAGCCAACTGTATAGGAATTTGTATTTACATTCATGATGTTATAACTTTTACTCTATCAATTCTTTTCTTTACATTGGCTTCAATAATATAATGATCAATAAGGGGTGCAAACACATTCATAAATAATATTGCAAGCATCATCCCTTCTGGATATGCAGGATTAAATACTCTAATTACAATAGCGAAGAAACCAACTAGTATACCATAAATAATTTTACCTTTATTTGTTTGGGTTGCGGTAACTGGATCAGTTGCCATAAATACAGCACCAAAAGCAAATCCTCCAATAATTAAATGAATATGAGCAGGAGTTGACATTAAAGCATTTGCTCCCCATAAATTAAATAAAAGAGCTGTAAGGTAACCCCCAATGAATGTAAATAAAATTATTCGCCAACTTCCAATACCACTAAAAATTAAAATAGCTGCACCAATCAAAATTGCAAGAAAAGATGTCTCTCCAACCGATCCAGGTATAAAGCCAAAAAATGCTTCAGAGGCATTCCATAAAAAGCTTTGACTATCCCATGATGTAGTATTGGCTGCCAAAGCACCTAAGATTGTCTCTCCAGAATATCCATCAACAGATGCTCCGTGGACCCAAACCTTATCTCCAGACATGTAAGAAGGATGAGCAAAAAACAAGAAAGCACGAGCTGTTAAAGCAGGATTTAAAATATTCATACCAGTACCTCCAAAAACCTCTTTTCCAATGACAACTGCAAAAACAACTGAAACTGCAAGCATCCAAAGTGGTACATCTACAGGCATTATTAAAGGAATTAACATTCCTGATACTAAATATCCCTCATTAACAGAATGTCCTCTAGATATTGCAAAAGCAAACTCAACAGATAGTCCGACTGCATAAGAAACAATTAAAAGCGGCATAAATTTCCAAAAACCAAATGTTAAGTTTTGAAAAAGTGTTGAATCAATATTTAAAGCCTTATAATACTGATCTCCTAAATTCCACATTCCAAATAAAATACAAGGAACCATAGAAAGTACGACTAAAGCCATAGTTCTCTTTAGATCAATAGCATCTTTTATATGAGTACCACCATGAGTTGTATGATCAGGAACAAACAAGAAAGTTTCAAAAGCATCGTATGCAGGATATAACTTTTCTAATTTTCCTCCCTCAACAAAGTGTGGCTTAACAGATTCTAAAATATTTTTAAATAACTTCATTAATTATAAATTTTCCTTTCTTAATATATCTAGGCCGTGTCTGATTAAAGATTGAACTTCAATCTTTGAAGTGCAAACAAACTCACATAGAGCCAAATCTTCAGGTCCTACTTCGTATAAACCCAATTTTTCCATTAAATCAATATCTTCAATCATTATTGATTTAATAAGTTGTTGTGGATATATATCCATTGGAAGGACCTTTTCATATTGACCTGTAACAACATAAGCTCGCTCTTCACCTCTCATATTAGTATTAATATCATATTTTCTATTTGGAAATAACCATGAAAAATAAGATTTAGACATTGAAAATTTATTAAAACCAGGTAAAGCCCATCCGAAAAACTCTTGCTCATTTCCTTCTTTAATAACAGTTAACTGTGTGTCATAGAAACCTAAATAACCATTCTTATTAATCTTTGTTCCAGATAAAACATCACCACAAATTACTCTGTTATTGCCATCTTCAACATTATCCTCAATTAAATTTGCAACACATGTTCCAGAAATTGTTCTGTAGTAGCGAGGTTTTTTCACTTCTGAACCACAAAGAGATATAATTCTAGACACATCATACTTTCCTTCTGTAAATAGTCTAGCAATTGCTATAATATCTTGTGGTTCTAAATACCATACAACATCACCTTTGTTTATTGGATCAAGATGATGAATTTGAACACCTACATTTCCTGCTGGATGAGGACCACTGAATGAATTTAAATCTACTCCTTGAGCATCAGAAAATACTTTCGAAGAATTTGTATTACCATCCAAATTTAGATGTGTTTTTCCATTTGTTAGCTTGGATATAATATCTAGACCTGATTGAAATAATTCATCCATGCCATAAAGAGCAAAATCATTATCAATTGCTAATGGACCAGATTTGAAAGCAGAAATAAAAATTGCTTTTGGAATATCATTTGGATTAGCAATAATGTCATATGGTTTTTGTCTTATAAAAGGCCATAAACCTTTAGATAGCATATGATCTATTATCTTTTCTCTTGAAATATTTTTTGAATCAATTTTAGAATGCGATTCATATTTAATCTCTTTATCTGATTTAATAATCACCTCTAGTATCTTTCTCTTAGCTCCTCTGACAATGTCTTCTATAGTACCACTCACTGGAGAACAGAATTTTATCTTTTCATTGTATTTATCAAAAAAAACAACAGAACCAGCTAATACATTGTCACCTATTTTAACAGAAAGTTTGGGAGTTAATCCATGAAAATCAGTTGGCTTGAGAGCATAGATTTCATGATTTTTAACGGATGCATAAACCTTATTTGCCTCACCTAATAAATTGATATTTAACCCTCTTCTTATTCGTACGCTTTTCGACATTAAAATAAATTAGATTTTTCGTCTGCAAATTTATAAATTTGCTAACATATTTTACACCTAATTTAAAGAAGATTATTTATTTAGAATGATTCTAAATTATGAATAAAAAATATTTATTTTTTTTAGTATTTACTGTATTAATTTGTTGTAAATCAAAGATGATACAACAAACTTCTATCTTAAAAGAAAAAACCAATATAACTGTAAATAGTAATAAACATGATATAAGAACAATTCTGCTTCACAAAGTTGAAAATAAAATGTCTCTTCCAATAATAAATCTTAATTCAAATGATAAATTAAAATTAAGTTTTGATGACATAAGCAATGATCTATCTTATTTTTATTTAACAATAGACCATTATGATTCAAAATGGAAAAAAAGCAATCTATTAAAATCTGAATTTATTGAAGGTTTTGATAAAGATGAAATTATAGATTATAAATATTCATTTAACACTCTAAAAAACTATATTCATTATCAATACGTATTTCCTTCTGAAAATTTAAAACCAATAATTTCAGGTAACTATAAAATGAAAATTTTTAATATAAATGGTGATACTATTTTTTCAAAGAAATTTATGGTAATTGAAAATAAAGTAAATATAAATGTCAATATTAAAAAAGCTACGTTATCACAAGACAGAAAAACGAAACATGAAATAGATTTTAATATTAATCATTCAAACTTTAATATAAGTGATCCATTTTCACAAATTCAGGTTGTAATAAAACAAAATAACAAAGAAGATAATGCAATAAGAGATCTTAAACCTATGTATGTTAGAAACAATAGTTTGATATATGATTATAATGAAGAAAATACGTTCTTTGGAAATAATGAGTTCAGGCATTTTGATATTAGAAGTCTGAGATATTTCTCTGATAGAGTACAAAATATTAGAAGAGATTCATTAGAATATGAAGTTTCTCTTTTCAAAGATCAAAAAAGATCTTTCGACAAATACTCAATTGATCCAGACATTAATGGGCAATTCTATATAGAATCACAGGAGGCAAGAGATTCAGATATTGAAGCAGAATATGTTAATGTTTTATTTTGTTTAAATAGTGATCTAATAACATTCGGAGATGTTTATCTTATTGGGGAATTTAATAATTGGGAGATTAACGAAAACTATAAATTGATTTATGATTTTAAACAAAATTTATATTCAAAAAAAGTTAATCTAAAACAAGGATATTACAATTATCATTATGCAATAAAAGATTCTTCTCTTAATTTTCTAGATGTTGCAAGCATTGAAGGTACTCATTATCAAACAAGAAACAACTACCAAATCTATGTATACTTCAAGGATTTTAATGATAGATATGAAAAATTAATCGGATTTACTAAAGAAATGTCCAAAGAACTTTTTTAGTATATATTATATAAATTTGTAAAAAAAAAAAATATGTCAAAAGGTGTTTTTAATGTACCAATCGCAACAAATGAACCTGTAAAATCTTATTCAAAAGGTAGTAATGAGAGAAAAAGTTTGATAGATACATATAATGAAATGTATAACTCAAATATTGAAATACCTTTATATATAGGAGAAGAAGAAATAACAACAAACAATAAAAAAAATATTTCACCTCCTCATGATCACAAACATATTATTGGAAAATATAATATTGCTGAAAAAGAACACATTGAAAAAGCAATAAAGTGTGCATTAGATGCGAAAGAAAATTGGAGTAATTTAGAATGGAATCATAGAGTAGCTATTTTCTTAAAAGCTGCAGAATTACTCGCTGGACCATATAGAGACAAACTAAATGCTGCTACCATGATAGCCCAATCAAAAAATGTATACCAGGCTGAAATTGATGCTGCATGTGAATTAATTGACTTTTTCAAATTTAATGCAGAATATGTTACCAAAATTTACTCAGAACAACCAGAGTCTGCCCCTGGTATATGGAACAGACTTGAGCATAGACCTCTAGAGGGATTTGTTTTTGCCATAACACCCTTTAACTTTACATCTATATGTGCAAATTTGTGTGCTGCTCCTGCTTTAATGGGAAATGTTGTTGTTTGGAAACCTGCATCAACTCAAGTATATTCAGCTAAAGTTATTATGGATCTATTTAAAGAAGCTGGTTTACCAGATGGAGTTATTAATATGGTCCCATCATCTGGTTCAACAATAGGTGAAGTTATATTCAATCATAAAGATTTTGCTGGACTACACTTTACTGGATCGACTGGTGTTTTTAGAAACCTATGGAAAACTATTGGCAACAATATCTCAAAATACAAAAGCTACCCTAGAATTGTTGGTGAAACAGGTGGAAAAGATTTTATTATTGCTCATAAATCGGCTAACCCTCAACAAGTGGCAACTGGAATCTCTAGAGGTGCTTTTGAATATCAGGGTCAAAAATGTTCAGCTGCATCAAGAGCTTATATCCCTTCAAATTTATGGGAATCTGTAAAAAGTCAAATTTTGGATGATTTAAATTCTTTTAAAATTGGAAGTCCTGAAAACCCAGCTAATTTTATAAATGCTGTTATTAGTGAAAATGCATTTGATAGCATTTCCAAATACATTGATTACGCAAAAAATCATAATGATTCAGAAATTATAGCTGGTGGAAATTATGACAAAAGCAAAGGCTTCTTTATTGAACCTACAGTAATTGTAACAAAAGATCCAAAATTTAAAACAATGTGTGAAGAAA
>JBJKXM010000023.1:0-11266 GCA_045561575.1 Flavobacteriales bacterium | reverse complement strand
GAACAACACGCTGTTACCTTTTCAGCAGGACTTGCAACTCAAGGAATAATACCATTTTGCAACATATATTCAACATTTCTTCAAAGAGCATATGATCAAGTAATACATGATGTTGCAATTCAAAACCTGAATGTAATTTTCTGTCTTGATAGAGGCGGTTTAGTTGGCGCTGATGGAGCAACTCACCATGGTGTTTTTGATATTTCATACCTTAGATGTATTCCTAATATGATTGTATCGGCACCAATGGACGAATTTGACTTAAGAAACCTAATGTATACTGCGCAAAAAAATCAACTAGGTCCATTTTCAATAAGATACCCTAGAGGCAAAGGTGTTCATCTTGATTGGAAAAATAAGTACAAAGAAATAAAAATTGGTAAAGGAGCAAGGGTAAAAGATGGTGAAAAAATTGCAGTTTTATCAATTGGTCATCCTGGTAATTTTGTAAAACAAGCCTGTAATAGTTTAGAGAAAAAAGGAATTTTAATTGGTCATTATAATATGATTTTTATAAAGCCTCTTGACGAAAAACTACTACACACTATATTTGAAAAGTATGAAGAAATAATTACTGTTGAAGATGGTTGTTTACAGGGCGGTTTTGGAAGTTCAATATTAGAATTTGCCTCTGATAATAATTACAACAAAAATATTTCTAGACTTGGAATAAAAGATGAGTTTATTCACCACGGCACACAAGAAGAGTTATGGGAAGAATGTGGCATTGATTCGGAAAGTATTGTGAAAAAAGTTGAACTCATATTGAAGAAAAATCAGGTTTCACAAGCTGGTTAATTTTATAAAAAATGCAAAAAACAATTTCAGATATATTAAGGTCGCCGAATGTTAATTCTAAAACAAGGATTAATGGTTGGGTTAGAACAAAAAGGGGAAGTAAAAATGTTTCTTTTATAGCCTTAAATGATGGTTCAACAATAAAAAATTTGCAAGTTGTTGCAGAAGCAAATGATTTTGATGATAATCTAATAAAAAACATAACTACTGGTGCTTGCTTAGAAGTTTTTGGCACACTTAAAAAATCTGAGGGCAAAGAACAAAGCTTAGAACTTCTTGCTTCTGAATTAAAAATTCTAGGGAAGGCAAACGCCGAAGAATATCCATTACAGCCAAAAAAACATAGCCTTGAGTTTTTAAGGGAAAAAGCACATTTGAGATTTAGAACAAATACATTTTCAGCTGTATTTAGATTAAGACATGCTTTGACTTTTGCAATTCATGAATATTTTAATAAAAATGGATATTTAAACATTCATACTCCTATTATTACTGGAGCGGATGCCGAGGGAGCGGGTGAAATGTTTAAAGTATCTAACTTTGATTTTAATGCAATACCTAAAAATGAAGGGAAAATAGATTACAGCCAAGATTTCTTTGGAAAACAAACAAATCTGACAGTTTCTGGTCAGCTTGAAGCAGAGCTTGGAGCTCTCGCTCTAGGAAAAGTATATACATTTGGACCAACATTTAGGGCGGAAAACTCAAATACTTCAAGGCACCTTTCAGAGTTTTGGATGATAGAGCCTGAAACTGCATTTGCTGATTTGAATGACAACATGGATTTGGCTGAAGAGTTTCTTAAGTATTGCATCAAATATTGCCTAGATAATTATAAAGACGATCTTGATTTTTTAAATCAGAGATTAGAAGCTGAAGAAAAAGGATTAAAGAAAGAAGAAAGGTCTGAGCTTGGATTAATTGAAAGATTGAGTTTTGTTTTAGATAACAAATTTGAAAGAATAACTTATAGCGAGGCAATTAATATTTTGCGTAACTCAAAACCAAATAAGAAAAAGAAGTTTCAATACTTAATTAATGGTTTTGGTGATGACCTTCAATCAGAGCATGAAAGATATTTAGTTGAAAAGAAGTTTAAAAAACCAGTTATTATAACCGATTACCCTAAAAGCATCAAGGCTTTTTATATGAAGTTAAATGATGATGATAATACCGTTAGGGCAATGGACATCTTATTCCCTTTAATTGGAGAAATGGTTGGGGGATCGCAAAGAGAAGAAAATTTAGAGCGTCTTTCTAAAAGAATGGAGGAGATGCATATAGATAAAAATGAATTGTGGTGGTACTTGGAAACCAGGAAATTTGGCACATGCGTTCATAGTGGTTTTGGATTAGGCTTTGAGAGGTTAATGATGTTTATTACAGGAATGAAAAATATCAGGGACGTTATTCCTTTTCCAAGAACGCCAAAAAACGCTGAGTTTTAAAATGCAAAAACAGAGGCAAACATTAAATCATAAACTTAATCTAAGTCCACAGCAAATTCAATTCCTAAATTTATTACAAATACCAATTGTTGATTTAGACAAGAGAATAGAAAGAGAAATCGAGGAAAACCCAGGTATTGAAGAGGAAGAATCTGAAGAAAATGAATCTGAAAAAAGTTATCTAAATAACAATAACTACGGAAATAAAAAAAACAGATTTTTATAGTAGATAATTATACAGGGGAAAAGTAACACACTAGCTAACTATCTTCACAACCAATTAATTGGTTGTGAAATAAATAATGAAGAGCTAAACTTAATTAAGTATCTAATTGGACAGTTTGGATGAAAATGGTTTTCTTAGAAGAAATTCAAGTTCCATTATTAATGACTATTATTTAAGTACAGATTTTGAAGTAAGTAAATTAGTTTTTGATAATGCACTCAACAAATTAAAAGAATTGGAGCCTATTGGAGTTGGAAGTAAAGATTTACAGGAGTGCTTAATAATTCAAAATAATAAAAGTGAATTTGAAAACAAGAAATTAATAAATTCCGTTTTAGCAAACTACTATGTAGAATTCTCAAATAAAAATTTTGAAAAAATCATTAAGGAGTTAAATATTAGTAAAGATGAATTAGCTCAAGTCTATAAAAATATTGAGCGATTTCACCCTATTCCTGGTGCGGGATTTTCAAAAGAAAAGGCAGAGCTTGAATTTATTATTCCTGATTTTAACGTAGTCAATAAAGAAGGGACTGTTGAGGTAAGGCTTAACAAAACAAGAAAAAAGAAACATAAAATGTAAGTCACTATTATAAAAAACCTTCTTGCAGAAACCAAAGATGAAAAAACAAAGGATTTTTCTTAAACAAAAATTAGAAAAAGCAAGGTGGTTTATAGAATCATTGGAAGCAAGGGGAAAAAAACTCTTTTAAATGTTATGGAAACAATTGTTGACATACAAAAAAACTATTTTCTTTCAGGAGAAGAAATGGATTTGAAGCCCATGAAGCTTGCAGATATTGCTGAAAAAATTCATTTAGATATTTCAACAATCTCAAGGGTTACCAACAGCAAATACGTTGAGGCAAAATTTTGGAACTTTTCTGTTAAAAGATTTTTTTTTCTGAAGCATATAGAAAAGATAATGGTGATTTAATATCAACTAAAGAAAATAAAATCAAAATTGGTTGAAATAATAGGCTCTGAAGACAAAGAAAACCCATTAACGGATGAAAAACTTTGTGGGCTGCTTGGGGAAAATGAGTATCATATTGCAAGAAGAACAGTTTCTAAATACAGAGATGAATTAAATATCCCAACTGCAAAAAAAAAGAAGAGCATTGTAATGAGTCTTGAAAAAATAGTCTCTATTTTGTTTCATCCTGTTTTTTGTGCCTACAATAACAGTTTTTTTTGGTTGTTAAAATCTATTCTAATATGATTATTCTTGAAAACCAAGCCGGAATAATTCTCATTGGAACTTGTGTTTTTTTCCTTGATATTACCTCTTTTAAGTGTATTTATTTTACTATTAACAAAAAAAAATAGATAGCTTAGAAATGCCAAAAAAAAGAAGAAAGGTTTTTGCCAATTCTATTTGCATCAATTTGGATGATATTAGGCTTTTATTTCATGAGAGAAATCTTTAGTTACGCTCCAATTATGAAATCTATTTATTTGGGAGCTATATATGTTGTGCTAATATCATTACTAATAACTAAAAAATGGAAAATAAGCCTTCATATGCTTGCCATTGGTGGTACTACTGGTGTGTTTATAATGCTTGAATTTCTTTTTGGTCAAAACCTAATGCTCTTACTAATTACAATTCTAATTTCCGGGATATTAGGGTATTCTCGACTAAGCTTAAAAAGCACATAGTTTAAATCAAATATATGCCGGCTTTATTGTTGGAAATATTGTAATGGGTTTGAGTATTCTTTATTTATAAGAGTCTATTTTTAAAATAGACACTTTTCTATTTAACATTGCCTCAGATCCATATATATTTATAATTGCATCATTTGTTTCGGCCTCGGCACTTTCAGATTCACCGAGTGGTGCTTCAATTACATTTAGACTTTGATTTAGAAAATATGGTTTTTAAAACACCATTTTTTATATGTTGAAAAATAATTTAGCAGCGATTTAATACGCATTGAAGAAATTTTTAACATTATATTTTTTCATCAGCAAGTTGACTAGCATAACCTCTAATTTTGATTGTTATATTATATCCATCAATAAGATTTTGATACAATATATCTATAAGCTCATTTAACCTGTTAAAATTGCCTTTTAAAGAGTCTTCAAAAAAAGTCCCTGCATAACTACTATTATATCTGTTATACGTGTCAAAGTTCATAAAATAATCTATGTAAGAGCTTTTTATAATTGTATTGAGGGGGATGTCTTAAAATTAGAAATAGATGGCATGTCATTATCAAAATACAAGCTTAATGGTAAGTATGATGAGAAATTGTAAGTACTATCAGCAGATTCTTGCAATGTATCTTCTTGAAGAAATTTGAAATAAAAAATATCGGCACAGCATGACTCTAAAGAATTGCAATCTGTATTCCGATTTGATGAGAAATAACCATTAAATTTATCATAAAAAAGTGAAATACATTTTCATCTTTTTGTTGTGTTAAAATCAAAAAGATTATTTGATTTATTCCATTTATTTGGATAGCCCGAAGATGAATAAATGTCATATCCTCCAAGATTGTGGGTTTCCCGATTAGAACTGAAATATAATTTGGATTCTATTTCATTGTAAAATGGAGAAATTTCATCAAAAGAAGTATTAATTGTTTTTTCCTGCATTAATTGGCATGCCAATATTACCAGACTTGTCAATAACGGAAAAACCATATATCAAGCCCTCCGTATCCACCCTCACGATCAGAAACAAAAGCTAAAAAAAAACTGACCATTAAATGTAAAAAAAACTAGGCTGTGAATTATACTTGTTAGTAAAAGCTTCGGTGTTGATTTTGTTAAAACTTGTAGTGTCATTACCGTTCACTCTAAATAAATTACAAAAACGTATAGTCAAAATTACATCGAGTGATATAGCTTATGTTTTCAAATGGAGTAAGGGTAAGATTTCCAGAATTGTAATTGTTGTAATTATTTTTCATTGAAAGCCATTTTCCATCTATATTCCTAGCTTTAACAATTGAGGATTTCAAATTATTATTGTCTGTAAAAAAACTTAGTAAAATATGCTGTTGAATCATTTATTTGAACAAAATTAATTTCTGAATTATCTGAATTTATGTCTCCATTTAATTTAGAGATTATTACCTGGGTTTTGAGCTTCAATAATGCTGCACAAAAAGAAAAAAAACTATAAATATCTTGGGACATATAAATTTGTTTTTATTTTTTTACTTTTTTCTTATTCCAATGGTACATAACAGCAAATTCTAATCCTCCAAAATTGTTTGAAGCTTTTGAAAAATCAGAAATATTAACATCATATGAAATATTAAAGTCTAGTTTTTCAAAAGAAAATGAAAGGCTTGGGATAACCGCATCATTGTATCGACAGTAAAGTGCTGCTGATAAATTTATTTTATCATTAAATCTTTTTATTTGATCAGCTAGTTCAAGTCCAAATATAAATTCTTTTTGATTTGCTTGGTAACTGTAAAATACTGATGGTATGATATTAAAATCATTATACTTTAGATTATAATCAATGTGAGTAATGTATTTAGCTGGAGTGTTCTCATTAGAGCTTGTAAAAGATTGATTAGGATTATTAATATAATAAGCTGAAAAACCAAGATCTATTTTAGATAAAGTATTGATTTTTTTTTGATAAAAAATTCCTGTAAATAAATCAACAAAGAATAATTTATTTGCGATAAATTGTTCGTTTTCATAAAAAGTTAAAGAATTAAAATCATAAGACCTTTGAAATGCACCAAGGCCAAGGCCAAATGAAAAACACTGATCTTTATCATTCAAAAGTTTTAACGATGATGAAACATTAAATCCAGTTGTTGCAAAATCAGAAAGACCTGCCACATCATTTAAAAATTCTATAGCAAAAGAGTATTTTTTATAAATATCTTTACGATAAAAAGCGACAGATATTGTTTTAAATGGATCCGTTACAGATCCCCACTGGGATCTGCGTTGCAAAATAGCAAGATAATCTGATTCCTGATCTCCCGTTAATGCTGGATTTATATTGATTTTAGAATTTTTAAATTGTGAAAAATGAATGTCTTGTGCATTTAATTTTAAAAAAACAGTAGATAAAAAGATTATAATAAAAACTCTCACTTTATTAATGTAATATTTCCTTTAGTAAATAAGTTTGCGTTTCCTGCACAAGTCATTTCAATAAAAAAATCAAATACTTGAGGCTGTAATTCGACTGATTTAAATCGACCATTCCAATTAAAGTTAATGTCATTTGAATTAAAAACTAATTGACCAAGACGATTATAAATTGAAATATTGAAACTAACAATGTCAACTCCATTATTTTTTATTTTATAAGTGTCATTAACTCCGTCAAAATTAGGCGTAAAAGCAGTTGGTATAACAATACTGTCAAGATTACAGTAAACTTCTCTTACAGCTACATAAACAGAGTCTATAAGTTCGCAAAAGCCATTTGACACAGTTACGTTATACCATGAGGACAAGTTTGGTGTAATTTGAATTGTTGGATCTGCTAGTTGATTATACCACAATATAGAATCATTGGACAAAATATTTAATTCTGTGCTCAATCCTAAGGGAACATTATCACTACTTGCCCAGAGTGAATCAATTATAGGGGCTGGGATAAACTATGATATAAAGTGAATCTTTCATATAACAACCTACACTATTAACAACCTCTACGTAGTGCCAATTAGAGTTAGTTGTTAAGATCCTAACAGAAGAAGAATCAACATCATAAATAATTGTGTCTGATGAACTCCATGCGTAATTAGTAATTGGGTTGTTTGGCGTGTTATTTTCTACCGAAATTAAAAGGGTATCAAAGCCACAAGAAATTGAATCTGCTAAAAGATGAATATCAATCAAATCTGATAATATTTTAATGCTATCAATAGCATAACATAAACTGTCAGAAATTTTAATATGATAAGTTGATGCAGAAGAACTTAGATAGTTAAGCTGTTGGGAAAGTGTATCGCTAAAACTACTACTACTCGACCAAATTATTTGATCAAATGAATTTGTAAATACTGGACTTATTAATATTGGTTCAGAGCAATATGATGTGTCATCAGGCAAAGAAATACTTAATTCATTTACTAGAACTTTTTGATATAAAGTATCATTACATTGATTTCCGGAAATTACAAGTCTATAATTTGTACTGGTATCTGTTGAAGTATATGGGTTTGAAATAGAATTATTATTTAAAAAATTATTTGGAGTCCAGTTAAAGTTTAAAGATGAATCTAAAATTGACGGAAGGCCTATCTGAATATTACTATAACTACATTTTACAACATCGCTTAATGTATCTGCCGTTCCTGTAAGAACAAAAACTTCCTTACTAATAGTGTCAGAAAAATTACAGGCCTGATTTGAATTTGTAATTAATCTAACTGTATATATTCCCTGCGTTTGATATTGGTGGTTAGGATTAGTTAGCGTAGAAGTAGTTCCATCGCCAAAGTCCCAAAAATAATTTGCGTTACTTACTTGATTAGTTGTTGAATTATTAATAAAACTAACTGATGTTGTACAGGTGTAAGAAGGTGCTATAAAATCAGCAATTACAATTGGGCGTTTAAAATCGAACTTAAAAACCGCGTTATTACAGTTTGGGCTATTGTTTGTTGTAGAGACAACTCCTGGGTTTGGGTAAATTGGAAAATCATTGTTTCCTCCACAACCAGCACATACAGATTGATATACTATTCCGTTTTTATCAAACCTACTTGTTCCTCCATCGACATGTTCTGTACTTTGATTACCGCCAAAATATGTTGCATACTGCAAGCTATCTATAAACTCATTAAAAACAGCTAAATAAAAATCATTACCATCAGTTGTATTTTGAAAAGCGGTTGATTGTGTAATTGGCAAATTTAATGTCGAAAGTGCGCCACCTAAATTAGAGCCCCATCCTGACAAATATATGTTATTACACTTATCAACTAAAAAGGCTGTTGGAGATATATCAGGTGTTCCTTTTCCAGTTCCAATCATGCTAGATCGAATTAAGTTTTCAAGCTTATTATCAAAAACCGAAATAAACTGACCACCGTTGGGAACATAATAATTTGTGTTAAATACTAGAGAAAGAGAGTCTGCTCTTGTTTGTCCTAAAATATAGATATCATTAAAATTGTTAAGTTCAATAAAATATGCCTGATCATATGCTTCCGATCCAAAAAAAGTTGATGCAACTATAAATGAACCATCATTATTTATTTTTGTTATAAATGCATCTGGGTTTAAAGAATCGTTATAAGAAGTATTATACGCCAAAGCTGTAGTGGGAAAATCACTTGATATTGTTCCTCCAGCTACATATATATTGTTTTTCTCATCAAGCTCAAGAGAATATACAGCATCATCCTTGCTTCCTCCTAGAAATGAAGACCAAATTATAGTAGATAATTGATTATCAATTTTTATAATACATCCGTCTTGATCTCCAGATAAAGTTTGATTAAATGCATTTTGTGTTACTGGAAAGTCGTTAGAACTAGTAGAGCTTGCAACATAAATATTATTGTTTATATCAACATCGATTTCGCCTCTAACTTCATCAGCATAATTATATTTTAACCTTGAAGATATATTCAAACCATCATTGTTTGTTCCTCCAAGAAAAGTTGAAGAAAGCAATGCCCCTCCATTTTTATTGATTTTTGTAATAAACATATCGGATCCATTTGCAAAGCTTACGCCTAAACCAGAAGGAAAAAAACTAATTCCTCCATTAAAAACAGATTGCACAACATCTTGAGTTATAGGAAAGTCTGCAGATCCTGTAGTTCCAAGAACAAACAACTCATTATTTGAATTTACAACCATACTATGGGGAAGTTCATCTGATGATCCACCTAAATATGTAGAATATATTCTATATGTTCCTGTTGTATCATATTTGGTTATAGCAATGTCTGTAACTCCTCCTTGAAAACTCTGCTGGTAAGCCCCTAATGTTGTAGGATAATCAACGCCGAAAGCAGTGCTTCCAGAATATAAATAGCCATCATTATCATATGTAGCTGTGTACCCAAAATTATCTGATATCGAGCCAGAATATGTTGAAAAAATTAATGTTGGGTCAATTACAAGATCGTTGCTCTTGTCATATCCATATGGAAAATCAAAACTCAACTTATCTTTTTTTAACACATAATTACAAAGCACCTCCATAGTATCATTATCAATAATTTGATATGCGTAAGGACGTAGTTCTGTGATAGTATTAACACTTGTTGATATAACTACATTACCCTTTTTCAATGTAATACTAGAATGTCCGCTATACTTAATTTTAATATCCTTATAGTTTGATTCTTTTGAAAGTAATAAATCGTATTTTAAATTATTATCGTGATTATAAATTAAAAGGTCTATTCCTTTATAAATATTCTTTTGAATATGTTTTTGATAGTGACTGACACCTGTCGCCCAACTAGATGAATCTCCTAAGTAATAATTTTCTGTAAAATTAAGTTTGTTTAAAAATTTAGTGTCAAGAGATTTATTTGTATTAAGAAAAGAAACTGAATAAGAATGAAAATTTATTTTATTGTTATTTCCTACTCTATTATGGAAATTTTTAAGTTGAATTTGATCATAAAACGAGAATGTGAGCTTTGCTTGTTCAATAAACAAAGCCCCTCCTTTGACATTTTTCTTTGCAAAAACATTATTGGGTAATTGTCCTTGATTTTTAATAAAACCTTCAGCAAAACTAAAAGGCTGAATTAACAAAAGTAAAATTATTGTAAAATATGTTTTTAAAAAACGAGGGCTTAACATTAGGGAGTTATATATTACTATTTAATATAGTCATGAGACTATCCTTTACAGTCATATATGCTCCTCTATTTTCTTTACTTATTGGGTCTCCTGGTGGTAATTTTTGTTTATATGGATCGACTTGTTTCCCATTTTTCCAAAATCTATAACAAACGTGTGGTCCTGTTGCCAAACCAGTACTACCTACGTATCCAATTATGTCTCCCTGTTTAACATAAACACCTTTTTTTATTCCCTTTTTAATTTTAGACATGTGTAAATACTGTGTGGAATATGTGCTATTGTGACGCACTTTAACATAATTACCATTATTTCTAGTATAGCTAGCTGTAACAATAGTCCCGTTTGCGGTTGACATAATTGGAGTTCCGGTTGGTGCAGCATAGTCTGTCCCAAAGTGACCTTTCCACTGACCAGTTACAGGGTGTTTTCTGTTTTTACTATATCTTGAGCTAATTCTATAAAAGTCTAAGGGGGCCTTTAAAAATGCTTTTCTAAGGGTTCTTCCTTCCTCATCAAAATATTCTCCATAGTTATCATTTTCTTTGTAATAAAATGAATAAAATTCTTTACCCTTATGTGTAAACTCGGCCGCAAGAATTCTTCCTATTCCAATATACTTACCATCAATATAATTGTTCTCATAATATACCTTATATGCGTCCCCTTCTTGAATTTTAAAAAAGTCTATTGTCCATGCATATATTTCAGAAAGCTTAATGGAAACCCTTGGGCTAACCCCCTGATTTTCGATTGATTCTGATAATGATGAAGCAATTATACCAGATGAAAGTTTAAGTTTAGTAACCACTTCTTTTTCTCCACGATATACTTTGGGCTCATTATTAAAATCAAAAACTATATAGTTTTTAGCCGTTTCTTGATATATAAAATAACTAAGAGTTTCTATAGAGTCTTGTTTACATAGTAGGGTATATTCTTTGCCTGAATTAACTCTTCTTACATCAAAAATTCCTTTAGATTTTTTAACAACCTCAGCAATTACAGGATGATCTATATG
>JBJKXM010000022.1:0-11271 GCA_045561575.1 Flavobacteriales bacterium | reverse complement strand
AAACAGCTCTTTCAGATGAAGAAGTAATTCATAAAGAAGTTGATTCAAAACTTTATCATGTCTCATATGAAATTGAAAACAGCGAAGAAAAAATTATAATTGCAACTACAAGACCTGAGACTATTTTAGGTGATACAGCAATATGTGTAAACCCTCATGATAAAAGATATCAGCATTTAAAAAATAAAAGAGCTATAGTTCCACTAGTAAACAGAAATATACCTATCATATTTGATGAGTATGTCGATATGGAATTTGGTACTGGCGCTTTAAAAATCACTCCAGCTCACGACATTAATGATTATGAAATTGGACATAAACATAATTTAGAAACAATTGATATTCTAAATGATAATGGAACATTGTCAGAGGACGCAATTTTATATGTTGGAAAAGATAGATTTCAGGTAAGAAAAGAAATAGCAGATGATCTTAAAAAGAATAACTACTTAGTTAAAATTGAAGAATATAAAAATAAGGTGGGATTCTCTGAAAGAACAGATGCTGTAATTGAACCCAAACTATCAATGCAATGGTTTTTAAAAATGGAAGAACTTTCTAAACCAGCATTAAAGCATGTAATGAATGGCGATATCAAGTTTCATCCTCCAAAATTTAAGAATACCTATCGTCATTGGATGGAAAACATAAAAGATTGGTGTTTATCAAGACAATTATGGTGGGGGCAAAGAATTCCAGCTTTTTATTACGATGGAAATAAATTTGTAATTGCAAAAAATAAAGAAGATGCTCTCGAATTTGCAAGAAAAATCAAATCAGATGTCAAATTAAAAGATTTAAGACAAGATGAAGATGTACTTGATACCTGGTTTTCTTCTTGGCTTTGGCCTATTTCTGTGTTTGATGGAATAAACAATCCTAATAATGAAGAAATCAATTACTACTACCCTACAAATGATCTAGTAACTGCGCCAGAAATTTTATTTTTTTGGGTAGCTAGAATGATCATGTCAGGTTATGAATATAAAAATACACTTCCTTTCAAAAATGTTTACCTAACTGGTATAGTACGTGATAAAATTGGTAGAAAAATGAGTAAATCTCTGGGTAACTCTCCAGACCCAATTAAACTAATGGAAAAATATGGGGCTGATGGAGTTAGAGTTGGTATGTTATTATGTTCCCCAGCAGGAAACGATCTTCCCTTTGATGAGGGATTATGTGAGCAAGGCAGAAACTTTTCTAATAAAATATGGAATGCATTTAGATTAATTAAAGGATGGGATATACAAGATATTAATCAAGAACAAGCTTCATCTGATGCAATTAATTGGTTTGAAAATAAATTGAATCAAACAATTGAAGATATTAACAACTCATATGATAAGTATAGAATTTCTGAGGCTCTCATGACTACTTACAAATTAATATGGGATGATTTTTGCTCTATATATCTAGAAATTATAAAGCCTGATTATCAAAAACCAATTGACAGGAAAACATATAATCAAACAATTAATTTTCTTGAAAACATTTTAAAGTTATTACATCCATTTATGCCTTTTCTAACGGAAGAAATTTGGCATTCAATAAAAGATAGAAATGATGATATTATTGTTTCTTGTTGGCCAGAATTAAATTCATACAATAAAGAATTAATAAGTAGTTTTGAAAAAACAATGGAAGTAGTAAGTGGAATTAGAAATATCAGAAAAGAAAAAAATATTGCTAAGAAAGAGTTACTTGAGCTGAATATTATTGAACATGAAAAGAATGAATACAATCTAAATTCAATAATCTTAAAACTTGGAAATTTATCTCAACTCAACTATATAGAGAAAAAGATCGATCAGGCTTTCTCATTCATGGTTAAATCAAATGAATACTTTATTCCTCTAACAGATAGTTTTGATAAAGATGCTGAATTAGAAAAATTAAATAAAGATTTAGAATATACTAAAGGATTTTTAAAAATAGTTGAAGCCAAACTATCAAACAAAAAATTTGTTGAAAACGCCCCTCAAAATCTTGTAGAAAACGAGCAAAATAAATTAAAGGATGCAAAAGAAAAAATTAGGATCTTAACAGAGAAAATTTCCTCTTTAAATTAAGATCCTAATTTGTAGTTTTATTCAATTATTAGTTTTCTATTAACTTCTCCAGTTCTTGTTTTAATTTTAATTAAATAAACTCCCTTAGAGTAGCTTGAAAAATCTAAAGTCTTGATATTTTCTGTGTTGGATATATCATTAATTATAAATACTTCTTCTCCTAAAACGTTTATTACACTAATTGTTTCAAATGAATTATCCGTATTATCAAATTCCAAATAAACAATTGATGATGATGGATTTGGATAGACAGAAAGTTTTGAAACAATTTCATTGATGTTAGTTGTACAAGAATCAACATATATCATAACTGTATTTACAGCTGAACAACCATTAATATCAACAGTGGTCAATGTATAGAGTTGATCTTGAGTTGGACTAACAGAAATAATTTGACCTGTCATTCCATTATCCCAAGAATATGATTGATATCCAGTTGATGCAGTTATTACTGCAGCATCACCTAAGCAAATTTTACCATCAAATGGATTAGTTGCTATCGAAGGAATAAATGGCTGATTTACCGTTAAGTCTGTATATATTACACTATCACAGAAATTTGCTGCGTTAAGGGTGTCATAATAAATGCCTGTTGTTGAATAGGTATTAGAACCTACAGTTATTGAATTACCATCACAAAGAGAAACAACATTTGGAGTAACACTAGCTGCTAATTCAATGTCATAATAGAAGTAATAATATCCAGAACTGTTTGCTGTAGATCCAGTGATTGAAGCAAGATTTCCAAAATTATATGGATATGTAGCCCCAGCATTATTTCTAAAGACTCCTATTTGACCTGGGTTATCTAATCCAAGTTCATAATCTGTTCCTACAGGTAAATCAAAGTTTAAAGTAACTCTTTGAGAACCAGCAACAACATTTTGAGTTGAACTTTCTATTATTGTTCCATTATCATCTCTTAATTCAAATGTCAACACTCCAGGGTCCTCAACATAAATCAAAGCAGAAACTATTCTTGAAGGCACATAACAATCTAAAACAAGTCTTCTATCAAAACTAAAATATCCTCCAGGATTATTTATACTATCCGGCTCACCCCCAAATACTGAAGGATATGCAGCAGAGAGAACAGTTAAATTAGTAATGACTGTACTATCGCAACCATTAGAACCAATGAGCGTATCATAATAAGTTCCTGAACTAGTATACATATTTGGTCCTACCATAAAGAAATCTCCTAAACAAATAGTAGTGTTATTTATACTAGAACCTCCTGAAATTTGATTAACATTAAGATTTGTGTACACAAGACTATCACATCCAAATGAAGTTTGGAAGGTGTCTATGTAAGTTCCACTAACACTGTAAGTATTATTTCCAATTGAATATGTCTCACCTAAACATACTGTTTGGTTATTTTGGTAGGTAGCAACTGGATTTACAGTTAAATTAGTATAAACTAAACTATCACATCCGGACACTGACATCATGGTGTCAATATATAATCCTGATGATGTATATGTGTTTGTTCCTATCGAGATACTTTCACCTTGACAAATTGAAAATTCAGTTGGTGCATTTGATGCACGCATCTCAATGTTGTAATAGAAATAATAGTAATCACCAAATTGCTGAGCACTTGATTGAGTAATAGAAGCTAAATTTCCAAAATCATATGGAAAGCTTACTCCTTGATTGTTTCTGTATAAACCACCAAAGTTTGATGCTGGAGATACACCTAATTCAAAATCAGTACCAACAGGCATTTCAAAATTTAAGGTAACAAGGTTAGCACCATCTACTAAAGCATAAATTGTATCTGCTAAAGTATTACCATTATTATCTCTTAACTCAAATTCATAAATAGTATTACCATCTGAATATACAGTTGCAGAAACAATATTAGTTGGAACATAACATTCAAGTATAAGGTGTTGATCACCAGTGTAATAACCTCCTGCACCTACAGTATTATCTAATATACCTCCATAGATAGAATTATACTGAGAATAAGTTGTAATTTGAGTATTTATAATACTATCACAACCACTTACAGCAGTTAATGTATCAATATAATTACCAGCAGAATAATAAACATTTAATCCCACAATAACACTGTCTCCAGGACAAATATCATATACTAAATTGGTTGGTGAAACAACTCTTAAGTCGAGTGTTATAATACTATCACATCCAACAGAATTAGTTAAAATAGTGGTATATAATCCTGTTTGAAAATATGGAACTCCATCAACATATACACTATCACCATAACAAATAGTTGGATTAAGATTTAAAAAAGATGCAGATTGAGACAATACATACAGATTAGTTGTTATAATACTATCACATCCAAGATGACTTGTTAAAACATCTGTATATACCCCTGTTGAATTATATATATTACCATTAACTGTAATAGACAACCCATTGCAAATGGTATCAAAAGTTGATACATAAACTGGAGAATTTGAATGAGATCCAAGATAGTTCCAATTTTCATATCCAAATACTATCCATTGTGAATTTAATGAATCTGTTCCAGCAGCATTAGTCCAGCTAGTATCACCCATCATTACATCGCATTTTCTAACTAGAGTATGATTTGCTGTACCTTCAGAAACACCAGCAACATCCCATCCAGAACCAGGGTCTCCATTCCAATCTCCTACCCAGTCTAAGATGGTATATAATCCACTATCTGGATGAGTTGGAATAGCTGGCTCAACTCCATAAACAAGTGCTAATCCATCATCTCCATTACTTAATAATTGAGAAATCATATCTGCTTGATTTAGAATAAAACCATCAGAATTTACATGAGCTACTATGTACACCCCATGAGGTAATATTTCTGCACCAGGAGCAAAATTATTCCAAGTTTCATAAACTCCAACAGTTGTTGGATTTCCTCCGACTCTAGCCCAAGCGTAATCATCTAACACAACTGTATCTTGAGTTGGGTTATATATTTCGAAATACCTATTAAATCCTCCTCCATCAGCATGTTCAGAGAAAAATAAAGGAGCTACTGTTGGTGCATATGTGCATGAACCATCATCTATCGTTGATGTTGAATCATAATTTAATGCAAGTGTATCAGTACATCCATAGCATGAATTCCAAATAGGATTTAATGAGCTATTTGGCATTAAGAAAACTTCTGTAGGTCCAAGCACTAAACCAAATGTATCAGTAACATATTGTACTATAGAAGCAAACAAATTATCGTACACAAAAGCTGGTTGACATACTCCACAACTGTCTAGAAAAGATGTTCCATATGCTATACCATTACAATCAGGATATAAGCATGAACCATTATCGATAGTAGCAGTTGAATCATAATTTAATGCTGTTTGATCTGTACATCCACTACATGATGAATTCCATAGTGGGTTTGATGGATCATTTGGCATTACTAATATCTCTGTAGGCCCTAATACTATTCCTGCTGTATCATTTACATAAGTTGGAATATGAGTAATGAAATTGTATATATAAGCTTGCTGACATACCCCACAACTATCCATCATTGATGTTCCGTTGTATACGCCATTACAATCTGGATTTGGTGGTAATAATACTGCATCTATTACATGCACTACTCCATTATCAGCTACTACATCTGCTACAGTTACCATAGCACCATCAATATATACTCCTGTTGTATCAATAGTTACAGTTACATCTGTACCAAGTAATGTTGTAACCATCTGTCCATTACTTAACATAGTAGACATAGCACTATCTCCCACTGCGTGGTGTAATAGAATATTTGTAAGTGTTGGAATATCATTTAAAAGAGCTGGCACGGTTCCTGATGGCAATGCATTAAATGCAGCATCTGTTGGTGCAAACAATGTAAATGGTCCAGGTCCTGATAGTGTTCCATCTAATGAACAGGCATCAACGGCAACCTTTAAAGTTGTATGGTCCGGTGAATTGGATACAATGTTATAGACTGTGTTTTGTGAAAAAGAAGTTAAAAAGAAGGATAAAGTCAAAAATATTGTAGCAAATAGATTCTTCATAATTGTAATTTTTATTTAGGCATGTAAATTTAAAAAAATAAAAACGCAATAGGGTTGCGAAATTTTAATAAATTATTAATTCTTAGACGATGTTTAAGAAATTACTCCCTTCACTATTATAGCTCAAGTAATAATTTGAAAAACATAGCAACTATTATAGCTGCCAATACAGCTAAAATTACTAATAAAAAACCAAGACTGGTAAGAATATTTTTAGATCTCTGAGATCTTTTTTTAGGTTTTTTCTTCTTTTCAACTGTGCTTTGAATATTTTTATTTGATGAATTTTTTTTAAAACTAGTATTTCCTGATTCTTCAATTAGAACATAGATTTTTCCATTCTTTCTTATGGTGTCATTTAAAGCTTCATCAACTGGAAAAGAAGCTAAAACAATATTAGGTATTATAAAAATCAATATTAAAAAAAACTGTTTCATGAAAGTTCTTCTATTGCTTGAAAAGCAATTACAATATTAGCAAGGAGCCAGATAATTGCAATGATTCCCAAAATTTGCCAAAAGGTTAATGGCTTTCTATCTTTAATTATATTTTCACCATTTATACCTTGCTTACTTAGTCTTAACCTATATTCTGATAATGATTCTTTTTCAAGTGGATATTTGGCAAGAGAGTCAATTCCAATAGATCTATACATTTTCCCATCTATTACAATTGTATCAACATTATGAGATATAGGAAATGAGGCCAATAAAAAAAGCGGAAAACAAAAAAAAACTGTTGTTGCAAATAGTTTCATTTTTCAAATTAAAAAAAATTAAAAAAAAATACTATGCCAAGCATATAAAGTATTTTCAGAATTCTAATTAAATCCTTGTTTAACCAAACTTCCAGATTTATCCCAAACTTTAAAATCTCCTTTGGCTTTTCCATTTTCAAAAGTAAGAATAGATTTTTTCTGACCATTTGCATGCCAAAAAGTAGATACTCCATGCTTTCTTCCTCTTAAAAAATGAATTTCAAATAATAAAAGTTCTCCTTGATATTGCCTACTAATACCTGTGAAAAGTGTATCATTTAAAAAATACCTCTGATAGCCATCAATTTTAAGTTGATCAGGAGATACTATTTGAAGATTTGTATAATCTTGTATTTCTTGTTCATTCAAAAGCTGTGCATCTGAAGACATTATTTCTGTGTTTTCTTCTAAGGACGGTTTTGATTCAAGCAATTCTTTAGATTCAGTTGATTGATTGATTTTTTTATCATTAACACAAGAAATCATTAAAAAAAATAAGAATATTAAATATATATTATTCATGCTTAATTAAAAATTAAAATTATTAAACTAACTACCACCCCAAGTGTCTTGAAAAAATATTCCAACTGCTAGTTCTGCCCACAAATACAAAAATAAAACTATTGCGAGTATAAAAAACATCTTCTTTTTTCTTTTCAAAATTAATTAACTAAAAACTCTTTTGTAGTTGCATTACCGTCAATAATAATTGAAATAAAATAAACCCCTGGCTTAAGTGCTGAAGTATTTATTTTTTCAATTGTATTTCCGCTAGACTTTTTAGTCCTTGACTGATTAATTATAGATCCCAATTCATTATAAACAACCCATCTGTAATTACTCTTTGAATTAAAAGATAAATTAACAAATTCAGATCCTGGATTTGGAAAGATGTTTAATTCTATTTCTTCTGAAAGAATAGTATTATCAGAAAGCAAAATATTAGGAGAAGATAAATTTATTTGATAAACTCCATTACCATAAGTTGCAACAACAAGTAAATTGTCAGATTGTCTAAAGCTTAGATCTTCAACAATAGTTGAGCCAAACTCTTCAAAACCAATTTGCTGCCATTCAGTATCTACCCCATCCAGTTCTCTTGTTCCAAATAAACCGACAGTTGTTCCAACAAGATATAAAGTATCGTTATCAAAAGGAATAATTAAAGCTGTTCTACAAGAAGGTCCATTTCCAGAACCAGTGTTAGTTTCCTCTAGATTTCCAGCAATTTTTTCCCAAGATTGTCCTCCATCTAAACTATGAAACAAAGAATATACACTGTAATTAGAATATACGCATATAATTTCATCTGCGTCTTGTGGATTAATTGCTATATCAGCGGTAAATGAATTTGATCCAGTAGGTGGCCCCGTTAAAATAGTTTTAGGAGGATCTCCAACGCTTGCATTATCAATTCTGTACATGTATTTTGATGCCGTTCCAAAATACAGAATATCTGGTGGATTGACTGAGGAATTAAGTGTTGTTATATCCATTTGAGGATTTAAGGAATCACTAAAGAAATCCCATCCAAAATTTGACTTGTCATTTGAATTATTATATGGAATTGAATTTAATGAGTTATGTCTCCAAATTTTATTACTCTCTGACCAGTAAAGAACATTATCATTATTTTCATCCATTGTCATTGGATTCTTCCACCTGTAATTAGTACTATCACAGGACGCAGGATCCATTCTTTGAAATGCAGTGGCCGCACCTGTATTATCCAATTTCATTTTATAAAGAACACCTCTTTGTATTGATAAATAGAAATCTTGTTCATTATCTGCAATACCTGCTATCATTCCATCTCCATTGAAAGGCATTTTCCAAGTTGAATTTGAATTTTTAGAAAAAGTTACTCTATTTCCATTATCCTGTAATCCAGCATGCATAATTTCAGAATTAGCATTTTTACTTACTGTAGCAACATACAACTGAGTAGTATTATATCCGTTGTTAAGAGATATCCAATCAACTGTATCTTTAAACACATTTAAAGTTTTATAGACTCCTCCATCGTTTCCATTAATCATTATATCTGGATCAGAGGGTAAATAGATTATTTCATGTTGGTCAGGGTGATGGTTTTCATAAGACCCCCAATTCCCATGACCTTCTTTTGATCCTGACATATACCCACCTATTATAGATGTATTATTTGGAGTTGTAAATCCATCTGTAGATCTCCATAAATTAGTTCCACCGATGATTACAAGATTTGTATCCGTTGGATGAACACTAACTACTAGATCGTATGAACCTTGTGCATTAAAATTATCAAAAGAAGCTGGATAGTTTGCCGGAATATTAGAAGATAAGTCAGTCCATCTTCCACCTATTCCTGTTCCATCACCAGAAAGATATTCATATTTCCAAAGTGATGTCCATGTACTACCATTAAAAAAAGTTTGAGTGTATTGACCATATCCTGTTGTTTCAGCAGCAATAAAATAAACTACATTTTCATTGGATGGACTAACCCCAATTTCTACTCTACTGTATCCAGGAGGGAAACTTGAAGGAAGAATATTATGCCATGTTTGTCCATCAGCAGATCTCCAAATTCCATTATCAGTACAATTACTTGAAATTGTTGCATATACAACTCCTGTAGAAGTTACCTCCACATCCGTATATTGATAATAATTACTGTTTGGGCCTCCAAGTTGTTTTGACCAGCTATTACCTCCATTTTCACTTCTATATATGTCTCCTCTTGTAGCTGCATAAACAACATCAAGACTATCGTTACTTGGATCTGTTTTTAAACTAAACATAAAATCAAAATCACCATCTAAACTAGTTGGAGTATTAGTTGTAGTTATTGGAAGAGAGTCCCATGACAACCCACCATCAATTGATTTCCAAATTCCATTTCCATAAAGTGAAACATTAATAACATATGACCCTCTATTCTCTCCAGTTCCAAAATACCATATATTCTCTTTTCCAGGTCTACGATCTTGAGTAAGGCAACTAATGCGATGTTCTTGACTTGGATCTGTTGTCATTGTCCAAGACTGACCACCATCAGTTGACCTAAACATTCCACCTGAAGCTCCACCAGCCAATATTATATTTTCATCTGTCACATCTAAACACAATGCTCTTGTTCTACCTCCCACATTATAAGGCCCTCTATGTAACCAATTGTTTTTACTAAAAGAATTAGATTTCGGCAATTTTTTAGCAAAAGCTAATTCTTTTTGCCTAATATTATTAGGTATTTTTCCTGTGATTGGATCAGCTAATCTTTGTATTTCCCAATCTACTCTTTCTTGTGAACTTTCTGATGGATACAATGCCATGTGGGGCTTTTCCTGTTGACAAGAAAAAAGAAAAATAATTGATATAAAAAATAAGATCTGTTGGAAATTCATGTTTTTTTTTATGTAAAAATATCATTTATTTTGAATAATATAAAATAGTTTGTAAAAGTGTAAATTTGCAAACTACTAAACACAATTTCATGGAAAATATTCCAATATATAAACCAAAAAATAAAGTTAGGATTGTTACAGCTGCTAGCTTATTTGATGGTCATGATGCAGCAATTAATATCATGAGAAGAATTATTCAATCTACTGGATGTGAAGTTATTCATCTTGGTCATGACAGGAGTGTTGAAGAAGTAGTAAATTGTGCGATACAAGAAGATGCAAATGCCATTGCCATGACTTCTTATCAAGGTGGTCATATTGAGTATCTTAAATATATGTATGATTTATTAAAGGATAAAAACGCAACACAAATAAAAATATTTGCTGGTGGTGGCGGAACTATCCTTCCAGAGGAAATTAAAGAACTCGAGGAATATGGAATAACTAAAATTTATCATCCTGATGATGGTAGAAAAATGGGTCTACAAGGGATGATCAACCATTTAGTTGAAAATTCTGATTTTGAGTTAGGTAAGAAAATAAACAATAACTCTATTGAAGAGTTAAAAGAAAAAAATGTCAATATAATATCTAGACTAATTACAGCAGTTGAAAACTTTCCTGACTTACATAAGAACACCATTTCAAAAATTCAAGAATTAGCATCCAAATCAAAAACACCTGTGTTAGGAATAACTGGTACAGGTGGTGCTGGAAAATCATCTCTAGTAGACGAACTAGTTAGAAGATTTATTTTAGATTTTGAAAATAAAGAAATTGCGATTATTTCAGTAGATCCATCAAAAAGAAAAACAGGAGGTGCACTTCTTGGAGACAGAATTAGAATGAATTCTATAAAATCAACTAGAGTTTATATGAGATCATTAGCTACTAGACAAGCAAATTTAGCTCTTTCTGCTCATGTAAATGATGCTTTAGATATTTTAAAAGCAGCTAATTATGATTTAATTATTTTAGAAACTTCAGGAATTGGCCAATCGGATACAGAAATTGTTGAACATTCTGATATTTCCATGTATGTAATGACACCTGAATAT
>JBJKXM010000021.1:0-11949 GCA_045561575.1 Flavobacteriales bacterium | reverse complement strand
TAAAGAAAAATACTATCTTTTTTGATATGCTGATTAAAATAATAAGGATCTGGAAAGTGGACATCAAGATGCATTAGATTTTCTATATCAAGGTGATCATAATTTTTAATATTAGAAAGTCCAAAGACTGTAAATACTGAATCAATTCCACCAAGAGTTCCAAGCATTCTAGAAACAAATGCTCTATTATTGGAGGGTAAAATAACGATTTGTGTATCTAAAAACTGATCTCTTATACTATCAATATGAGTATAAATCATATTCATTTTAATAATATTATTTGAAGATTTATTCAATTTCCTTTCCATAAATAAAGCTAAACCTTTTTCATTTTCATCATAACATATTATTATATCTTTTGAGTTATATTTCTCCTCAATAAAATCTGAAATAATTTTACTTTGATTTTTAAAAGGGGTATTAATCTGAACTGTACTAATTTGATTTTTTAAAAACTCACTAGATTTAGAAAGTGGTGAAATTAAAGTTTTACTTTTATCATTTCCATACTTTTTACTAACAAGATCCATATTTCTAGAGTAAATAGGGCCTATTATTAAATCCATAGTATCTAAAACCCTAGATTTAATAACCTCAATCATTTTAGCTGAGTCATTTCTTGTATCTATTACATTCAAATGAATCTCTATTCCTAATTTTTCAATTGAATCAAGAGCAAACTCAACTCCTTGCATAAACTCCAATGCCATTTTTGATTTTCCTAAAATAATATCTTCAGCTTCTTCTTTATCCTCAAAGGATGCAACTAAAGTGTCATTTAAATTTTTATAAAAAGGGAGAAGTAATGCAATCTTATATTTCTTGTTACTTTTTATATACTTAGATTTTACACTTTCATTTTCAAATGGAATATATAATGATTGACCTATATATAATTTTGTACTAGTCTCATTTGTTGCTAAAATCTTTTTTACTGAAACATCATAAAACTTGGAAATATTATCAATGTTTTCACCATATTTTACAATATGCTTAATATAAAATTGATTATTAATATATATAGTATCATGATTTTGTTGTGCAAATGATGATTTACAAACAAAAAAAAGTATTAAGTAAAAAAAATATTTTTTTATTCCCATTCTATCGTAGCTGGTGGCTTGGAACTAATATCATACACAACCCTATTAACACCGTGTACTTTATTTATTATATCATTTGAAACTTTGGATAAAAAATCATAGGGAAGATGAACCCAATCAGCAGTCATACCATCTGTTGATTCTACAGCTCTGAGAGAAACCACATTTTCATAAGTTCTTTCATCTCCCATTACCCCTACAGATTGTACAGGCAGAAAAATAGCTCCTGCCTGCCAAACATTATCATAAAGATTCTCTCTTTTTAAAGATGAAATAAAAATATGATCTACTTCTTGTAGTATTTTAACTTTTTCTTCTGTTATATCTCCCAAGATTCTAATTGCTAATCCTGGACCAGGAAAAGGATGCCTTGATAATATATTATTATCCATTTTTAATGCTTTACCAATCCTTCTTACCTCATCTTTAAATAATAAGTTTAATGGCTCTACTATTTTAAGCTTCATGAAGTCTGGCAAACCACCAACATTATGATGAGACTTAATAGTTGCGGAAGGACCGCCGGTAGCAGAAACTGATTCAATTACATCAGGATAAATAGTTCCTTGAGCTAGCCATTTAACATCCTGAATCAAACCTGCCTCAGCATCAAAAACATCTATGAACTTTGAACCAATTGCCTTTCTCTTTTTCTCGGGTTCATTAATTCCATTAAGAACTTCATAAAAGCTATCTTTAGCATCTACACCTTTTACATTTAATCCCATGCCTTTGTATTGGTTCAAAACATCTTCAAACTCATTTTTTCTTAGAAGACCATTATCAACAAAAATGCAATACAAATTACTTCCGATTGCTTTATCTAACAAGACTGCAGCTACTGAAGAATCAACACCTCCAGACAAGCCTAAAACAACTTTATCATCACCTAATTTTTCTCTTAATTTAGAAACAGTGCTTTCAACAAAAGAATCTGGTGTCCAATCCTGACTACATTTAGCTATTTCAATTAAAAAATTAGATATTATTGTATGTCCATCTTTTGAATGATAAACTTCAGGATGAAATTGAAGACCATAAATATCTTTTTCACTCACTCTATATGCAGCTATTTTCACTTCATTTGTTGAGGCTAACAATTCATATTTTTCAGGTAACTTAGTTATGGTATCACCATGACTCATCCAAACTTGAGAGTTAGAACTAACACCATTAAAAATAATAGATTGATTATTGAAAAATGACAGATTAGCTCTACCATATTCTCTAATTTTTGATGGAGATACTTCTCCTCCATTAGATTGAGCTAAATATTGAGCACCATAGCAAATAGCTAATACGGGAACATCCAAAGACAACATATCTAAAATTGGTGCAGGTGGATTTTCATCTCTTACAGAAAATGGTGAGCCAGAGAGAATTACTGCTTTTACGTTATCATCAATTTTGAAATCTTTATTGAATGGATGAATTTCTGAATAAATGTTAAGCTCTCTAACTCTTCTAGCAATCAATTGAGTGTATTGAGAACCAAAATCTAATATTATAACTTTTTCGTTATGCATTATTTTTCACTTTCTAATTCTAAAATTACAAAATTGGAGTCTAGGGGGTCTAATATAGAAATTAAATTTTCTATAAAGTTATCCCCAAATTTCAAATACATTGATATGAAATTTTCATGACGTTCCTGTAAATGATTATTGGGAAATAATATATTACTCACTTTTTTTATTTGTTGAATTTCATTTTCTTTTTTTTCTTTTAAACTTTTAATTACCTTTTTTTGAAAATCTTCAATAGAATTATTTGTTTTCTTTTTTATTGCAGCGAGCGAAGAAATTAGATTTTTATCATTAATCTTTTCTTGTAAAGATTCAAAAAACAAATCTAAATTCTTAAAATTATACTTAAAATCAATAGTATCGTCGATACTGTTTAGATATTTTTTATTTATAAGATCAATGCTTTCAAAAAAATCATCTACTAAAAGGTTTAACTTTTCAATTCTACTTTTTTGTTTATAATCTATGACCAATACCGAATTTCGCATGACTAAAATTGGAAAAGAGATAGAAAGATGCGTAAAAACTTCTTTTAATTGTAGCCAATATGAAATTTCCGCTCCTCCACCAACATAAGCTATATTTGGAAGTATTTTTTCTTGATAAATTGGCCTTAACAATACATTTGGGCTATAATCATGAGGATTATTGACAATATCTTCTTTATCAATTTTAGATGAAATTCTTTCACGTTTATTTTCTGATATTTTGAAAAAATTTATTGGACGAACATAGGCTTGAGTATGGTAATTTTGTGTTAACTTTTTATTAGTTTCTTTAATTATATTATAAAAAGTATTATTGTTAATATCCTCGTCTACTATATCAGCTATTTTATTCTTTAATCTTTTGTCATTCCCGTCAATAATTAACAGTCCATATTTTCCAAATAAACTATTAATAAGAAACCTTGTAGCTTCAGTAAGATTTTTATTAGATGAATATGATTTATTTAAAATATCAATTATTTGACTTGATTTTGGATTCTTTGAAATTAAATTAGTTAACTCTATAATTAAAGAATCAATTCCAGCAATATCCATTTTACCAACTGGACCTCCTGTAGACTCACGCTCCCAATTAATCTTTTTATTATAAATATTAATTGAACTAATTTCATCAAAATCATGATCTTCACTAGCGAGCCAAAAAATTGGAACAAAATTATTCTCTGGATACTTAACACTTAATTCAGAAGCAAGATTGATCGTACTTACAATTTTATAGATAAAATATAGAGGCCCTGTAAATAAACAAAGTTGGTGTCCTGTAGTAACAGTAAAAGTATTTTCTTCTTTTAACGATGTTAAGTTATTAGCACTCTTTTTTGAAAGATTTATATTCTTATTTTGACTTTTTAAAACATTGAAAAGCAATGATCTATCAACATCATCTCTTTTTTTTCTTTCTATCTGTTTGTTGAATTCTCCAATATTTGGAAAAGAAGTGACAAATTGTGACAACTCAGCTTTTTGATCTAGATAGTCAAGAACCAACCGATTAAATCTATTGGTATTTCTATATGATATTTTAGAAGTTTTCAAAATTATTTTTTCATAATAAATCCTCCAGCAACTAAATCATTACCATTATAGAATGCTGCTGATTGCCCCGGAGCAATTCCTTGAACTTTATTATGAAATAGAACTTTTAAATTTCCATCATCATTAAAAACTGTTGCAAGTTCTCCCGCATGTTTGTATCTAATTTTTACAATTAATTCAGCACCATCTTCAATAGATGGATATTTAACATAATTTATATTCCTTACATACATTTCTTGCTTTTTCAAATCCTCTTTTGTACCAACTATAACAATGTTTTCTTTTTCTTTTATTCCAACAACATAAGTTGGCTCATTTCCAAATGAAACTCCTAACTTTCGTTGACCAATTGTGTAAAAGGGATATCCATCGTGTTTTCCAAGAACTTCACCACTAACAGAAACAAAATCACCGCCCTTTACTTTTTCTTCTAAACCTTCAACTCTCCTTTTTAAAAAACCTCTGTAGTCATTATCAGGAATAAAGCAAATTTCATAACTCTCACTTTTTTTAGCAAGTTCAACATAGCCTCTATCAATAGCCATTTGTTTTATATCTTTCTTATGAAATTTACCCATTGGAAATATTGTTCTTTTTAAACACTCTTGTGTTACTCCCCATAAAACATAAGATTGATCTTTACTTTCATCAAGTCCTTTTGAAACAACATATCTATCATTTAATTTTCTTACTTGAGCGTAATGACCCGTTGCTATGAATTCGCATCCAAGCATATCAGCTCTTTTTAATAAAGCTTCCCACTTAATATGTGTATTACACAACACACATGGATTGGGTGTTCTTCCAGCAATATATTCATTAACAAAATTGTCTATTATGTAATCTCCAAACTCATCTCTTATATCTATTATAGTATGAGGAAAACCACAGTCAACAGCTAGTTGTCTTGCATCATTAATTGAGTCTAAACTACAACAACCTGTTTCCTTTTTTGATCCACCAGAAGAAGCATAATCCCATGTCTTCATAGTGATCCCTATTACTTCATAACCTTCCTCGTGAAGCAACAAAGATGCCATAGTACTGTCAATACCACCACTCATAGCCATTAAAACTTTTCCTTTACTCATTATAATTTATTGTAGTATCAATTATACCTTCAGCGTTATTATAAATCCATTTTCCAACTTTAATATCATTTTGATAAAGTCCAGATGAATAAATTTTACCATTTGGATGATAATATTGCTGTGAACCATCTCTTTTACCTTCTCTATAGGTTCCCTCTAATTTAATATTTCCATTTAAAAAATATTGTTTCCACTTACCATTCAATATATTATTTTGGTAGGTTTTTTCTTCATAAATGGTTCCTTCGTCATAAAATGTCTTAACTGTTCCATTTAAATCTCCAGCATAATATACTTCTTGTAAAATTAAAATGCTATCACGATTATAATAATTCCACGTACTATCTTTCAATTCATTTACATATAAACCAGAAGCCTTAAGATTTCCGTTTTTGTAGAAAATATAAGTAGCAGCAGCTTTTCCTTGATGAAAAAATTCTTTCTCTAACTGAAGTTCTCCAGATTTATAGTAATAATAAAAAATTCCAATAGGAATATCATTATTGAACTGTCCTGAATATCTTAGATTGCCATTATCATAATTTTTTTTCCAAACACCTTGCTTTTTTCCATTAGTATTCAGTTGATTAATATCTTGTGCATTTACAGATATTGAGAGAGAAATTAAAATCAGTAAAAAAAACTTCATTTTGTTTTTTGTGCAAATATAAAAAGAAAAGGAAAGAATAATTTTTCTATTTACTAACTAAATCTTCTATAGTGTGAATTAAATTTTGCCAAGAAAATTTTAATTTTTCAGTTTTTGTATTTTTTTCAAAATCTAACTCTCTATTATTAGTATAAAAATCAACTATTGCATCAGCAATAATTTTTGGCTCTTGTGTGGTAACATAACCTACTTTCTTGTGAGGAACAATCTCAGCAAGACCTCCAACGTCAGTCACAAGCATTGGTCTTTCAAAATGATATGCAATTTGGGTAACTCCACTCTGAGTTGCTGTTCTATAAGTTTGTGTAATCATATCTGAAGCACAAAAGTAATTTTTAACATCTCTTTCTTCTATAAAATCACTTTTTAAGATAATATTAGAATCAATATCTAGTTCATTAATTAGATCTAGATAAAAATCAATATTATCATAAAACTCACCAGCAACTATTAATTTAATACCCAAATCTTTAATTCTTTGATCTGACATTGCATGAAGCATTAAATCTAGTCCCTTATATTTCCTGACAAAACCAAAAAAAAGTAAATATTTGTCATTGATATTTAATTCTAAATTTTTCTTTGCAACACTTTTATCAATTTTTTCACCGAAGGTATCATAGATGGGATGAGGTGTGAATTTTTTATTTTTTGATTTAGTGAAATGAGTTAAATCCTCGAGAACTGAAGCAGATAGCGTTACAAAAGCATCACAACTTGAAACAAAATATTTTGTCAGAAAAAAATCTCCAAATCTTTTTTCGTGTGGAATTATATTGTCAGTAATAGCTAAGATTTTAATTTTCTTGTTTAACAATCTAGCAATTGAGCCAAGACATGGCCCCATAAAAGGAAGCCAATAACGAATAATTACAAAGTCAGGATTTTTTCTGTTTATTTCTCTTGCTACATTAAACCAATTAAAGGGATTAATTGAATTTATTATACTTTTTATTTTAATATTTTTTGGAGGATCAGAACTTTCATATTGTGTTTTCCCTGGAAATAAAAAAGAAGGATATTGTAATTTAAAAGAAAGTATTTCTATATCATCCCCATTTTTAAAAAAGGCATCGGCTAATGAGTTATTAAAATTTGCTATACCACCTCTATAAGGATGAGCAGGACCAATAATAATTACTTTTTTTGCTGACAAAATTTATACTTCCTTTTCAATTTGATAATTATTTCTGTCATTAGAACTTCTTGAAATCATTTCTGAAATAAATCCAGCTAAGAAAAGTTGAACTCCTATTATCATTGAAGTAAGTGCAATGTAAAAAATGGACATATCAGCAATATTTTTTGCTTGAATACTATTACTTATAGCATATAATTTCTCAATAACAATAAAACCAAAAATACCAAAGCCCAGCATGAACATTAAAGTTCCAATTACACCAAAAAAGTGCATTGGTTTTTTACCAAACCTTGTTACAAATGTAATAGTAAGCAAATCAAGAAATCCATTTACAAAACGTTCTAAACCAAATTTAGTTTCTCCATATTTCCTACTTTGATGTTCAACTACTTGTTCAGTGATATTTGCAAACCCAGCCCATTTTGCAAGTACTGGAATATATCTATGCATTTCTCCATGAACCTCAACACTTTTTACTACTGTGTTTTTATAAGATTTTAAACCACAATTAAAGTCATGCAAATAGATCCCTGAAGCTTTTCTTGCTGCCCAATTGAATAATTTTGTAGGAATAGTTTTAGATAAAGGATCATATCTTTTTTGTTTCCACCCAGAAACTAAATCAAAATTTTCCTTCATAATTTTATCATATAAAGCAGGGATTTCATCAGGACTATCTTGTAAATCCGCATCCATAGTGATTACAACATCACCAGAAGCTTTTTGAAAACCTATATTTAAAGCAGCTGATTTACCATAATTTCTTCTAAACTTGATTCCTTTTATTGAAGAATTTTTAACTGACAATTCTTCAATAACCTGCCAAGAACTATCTTTACTACCATCATCAATTAAAAAAACTTCATAGGAATAATTGTTTTTATTCATCACTTTCTCAATCCAAGAACATAGTTCTGGTAGAGATTCTTCTTCATTAAGAAGTGGTATAACTATTGAAATATCCATAAATTATATCATGAGATTTGGATCCTGTTTTTTAACAAAAAATGAAATAATTAAAGAGTAGAAAAAGCCCATAAAAGTACCACCAAGAACAGAAAGCGTAATCATCCATTGTGGTTGCAACATTTTTTGAGTCATAGAAAGTGCCATATCTAAATCTGCATCAGAGATTTCAGGATCTGAATTTAAAATTTCTTGCTCTGCTACTTTTAAAATATTATCTAAATATTCTGGATTTATAAATGTTACAAAAATAAAAGTATAAAAAGCTAAAATAACAGAGGCAAAGAAAACTACAGATGTACCTAGTTTTAAACTTTGACTGTAAGATATATATCCACCATTTAAATTATCTCTGTATACTTTAACAGAATAAACAATAGCTGCAATCATTAGAAAATTGTTTAACAATGAAGGAACAATTGATTTCTGTTCTTCTAATCCAAGAATATAAACAAAAAATGAAATGACAATTAATCCAAGACCTAAATAAGCCCCATAGTTCATTGAAAACTTTCTAGTATCCATATTGATATTTTTTTTACAAATATAGAAAATACATACTAAGAAAAATTTTGATGTAAGTTAGATTATATTAATTTTGCGCTCGAAGGGTAAGTCTTGTACGACCAGCTCCCTATGAACTCCCCCAGGACAGGAATGTAGCAAGGGTAATAGGTTGTAGCGGTGCGATACAAATAGCTTACCCTTTATTTTTAACTTATTCTACTCCAACCCATTCGTTCTCTAGCATAAGGCCTGTAAAATCTTGCAATATTTATATTTTCAGATTTAAGCAAATCAAAATCTTCTTCTATCAATTTAATTGCTTGTTCTCTAGCATGTAATAAGATTTTATTGTCTTTGATTATATCAGCAATTTTAAAATTTAACATCCCACTTTGTTTTGTTCCCATCATATCTCCAGGACCTCTAAGTTTTAAATCTACCTCCGCTAGCTTAAATCCATCATTAGTATCTATCATGGTTTGTAATCTGGTTTTTCCATCAGCACTAATTTTATTGCCACTCATTAAAATACAATAAGATTGATTTGCTCCTCTTCCTACTCTTCCTCTAAGTTGATGTAATTGTGATAAACCAAATCTTTCTGCACTTTCAATAACCATTACTGATGCATTTGGGACATTAACACCAACTTCAATTACAGTAGTAGCAACTAAAATATTTGTTTTTCCATTAACAAACCTTTGCATTTCATACTCCTTATCATCTGCTTTCATTTGTCCATGAACTACACTAACTTGAAAATCAGGAAGAGGAAATTCTCTGACAATGGATTCATAACCTTCAATTAAATTTTTATAATCCAATTTTGCACTTTCATCAATTAAAGGAAAAACTATATATATCTGCCTTCCTATTTTAATCTGCTCATGCATAAACCTAATAATTTTTAATCTTGATGAATCAGACCTCCAAAGTGTTTTGATTTCTTTTCGTCCAGGAGGTAACTCATCAATTATGGAAACATCCAAATCACCATATAAAGTCATTGATAAAGTTCTAGGTATTGGTGTAGCTGTCATTACAAGAACATGTGGAGGGAATGTATTCTTTTTCCATAATTTTGCTCTTTGAGCAACTCCAAATCTGTGTTGCTCATCAATAACTACAAAGCCAAGATTATTAAATTTAACTGTGTCTTCTAAAAGTGCATGTGTTCCTATTAATAAATTAATTTTTCCTTCTTCTAATTCTTCCAATAGAATTTTTCTTTTTTTAGATTTTTTTGAACCAGTTAGAATATCAACATTAATTTCTAGCTTGGAAAGCTCTTCAGATATTGTATTAAAATGTTGCTGAGCTAAAATTTCAGTGGGAGCCATTATACATGCCTGAAATCCATTATCAATAGCTATTAACATACTCAATATCGCTACTATTGTTTTCCCACTACCAACATCTCCCTGAAGGAGTCTATTCATCTGTTGATTACCCTTAACATCAAATCGTATCTCTTTTAAAACTTTTTTTTGTGCATTGGTTAAAGGAAATGCCAAATGATCATTATAAAAATTATTGAAAAGATTGCCTATAGCTGAAAGAGCATAACCTTTAGATTTTGTTTTTCTTAACTGTTTTGATTTTAATAAATGTAATTGTAAAAAAAACAATTCTTCAAATTTTAATCTTTTCTGAGCTCTTTCTAAAACTCTTATATCTTTAGAAAGATGGATATTAATTAGTGCTTTTTCTTTATCTGGAAGTTTAAATTTATTTAAGATTTCCTCAGATAAATTTTCTTCAATATTATTTTCAATTTTTGGAATCAGATTCTTTACTAATTTGGAAATAGCTCTACTGTTTAATCCTTTATTAATTAACTTTTCAGTGGATGAATAAACACCATGGAGGCCCTTAAAATCGTCTGATTTTTCATCAATAATATCTAATTCAGGGTGTACCAAACTAGGCTTATTTGCAAAAAAAGAAGGATTACCAAAGACAATATACTCTTTATCTAAACTTAGATTCTGCTTAATCCATCTTATAGACTTAAACCAAATTAATTCTATTGTACCACTTGAATCTTTAAAATGAGCAATTAATCTTTTTGATTTTTTTTGCCCTTTTTCCTCTACTCTAATAATTTTTCCTTTAAATTGAATTTGAGTTAAAGAATCGTTTATTTCAGATATTTTATAAATATTGCTTTTATCTACATACCTAAATGGAAAATGAAACAGCAAATCTTCATAAGTAAAGATTCTCAATTCTTTTTTTAATAATTCTGACCTTACAGGACCAACACCTTTAAGATATTCTATTGGAGTCGAGAGAACATGCATAATTGATTAAAATCTTTTTAGAAAAGGACTTTTAAAAACAAAGGGTAATAAATCTTCAACTGAATTTGAAATTAAAACTTTACCAGAAGGAGAATGTAAAATAATTCTAATTTTTGAGTTTTGTTTTTCTTCATATTCAGCCATTACTTGTCGACATGCGCCACAAGGGCTAATATAATCTTCAATATCAAAATCTTTAGATTGAGCTGATACAGCTATTGTTTTTATAATTTTGTTAGGATATTTCGATCCAGCATAAAATAAAGCAACTCTTTCTGCACATAAACCTGAAGGGTATGCAACATTTTCCTGATTAGAACCCTCTATCGTTGTTCCATCATCAAATAAAATAGATGCACCAACAGAAAAACCTGAATATGTTGCATAAGAGCTATCTAATGCAATAATAGCTTTCTCTACAAGACTTTGCTCAATAGAACTTAAATCATCTATATCTGCAATAAAAAATGAAGTAACAACTTTTTTCTCAATCATTTAAAATCTATAACTTAACTTAGGTTCAAATATAAAAAGAGTCATTGGATCATTTATGTTAAATTCATTTTCAATTTTATATACCAAACTAAAGTCTAGTTTTTTATTTATGGGATGAGCTAGTTCAAGAGAATTTCTTATTTTATAAAAAGAATTATCAAAATTATAAAACAGCTCAATTGCCAATGAAGGTTCTAGTTTAGTCTTTCTTATATTATATGAGAGCTTAAATTTTTGTCTAAAAACTTCTTTTGATGAGTAAGAATTACCTTGTGTTAATAGTCTACTTCTTAAGTCAACAAAATATCTTTTTATTTTTTTTGAGTAATAAGCATCTAAATATAATCTTCCCTTTTGCTGAATATTTGAAGATATTAAATAATTAGAAATTGATCTATAACCAATAGCATAACTCCATCTCTTATTCTCTCTATACTTTATTCTCAGATCAATAAACTGATTGGATATCAAAGAAGCATTTTCTCTATATCTTAAACCATATTTTAAATCAACAGTGAATGACTTATTGATTTTCTTTTTAAGATTTAACGTATTCCAAATTTGGAAATCATTTTCTTGAGCTAGCGATGAAAAACTAAAAAA
>JBJKXM010000020.1:0-12141 GCA_045561575.1 Flavobacteriales bacterium | reverse complement strand
TTTGAAATAGTTTGGGCCTGAATTCCTTGAGCAGCATCAACAATTAGCAAAGCCCCTTCACATGCTGCAATTGATCTAGATACTTCATAAGAAAAATCAACATGGCCCGGCGTGTCAATTAGATTCAACACATAAGCTTCATTATTGAAGTTATAATTCATTTGAATAGCATGGCTCTTTATTGTTATTCCTCGCTCTTTTTCAAGCTCCATATCATCTAAAAGCTGATCTTGTAATTCTCTTTTAGTGACAGCACCAGTAAATTCCAAAAGACGATCTGCTAATGTGCTTTTCCCATGATCTATGTGCGCAATAATGCAGAAATTTCTTATTCTATTCATTGATTGCGAAAATACAGATTTTCAAAGCTAATATTTGTCAAATTTCGTATAATTGTTGAAGAAAATTATTAAAAATGAGTAAAGTTTCAATTGATCGTAAAAGACATGTTTTGAAAGCAATAACCTGGAATTTATTAGCTATGACTACAACTTATTTGGTTTTGACACTTTTACCTCCATTTTTTGGCCTTGAAGGTATTTCTAAAGAAGGAGCTGGATTCTTAACAATATTAGATAGGATTATAAAGCTTGTTTTTTATTATGGACACGAAAGGGTTTGGTTTTTATCTAATTTTGGGGTAAAAAAATAGTTACTTTATTTTTCTATATATTCATATTTAAAATAAACCCCCTCTTTTTCTTTTTGTTTTTCAGCCAATTCAATTTCTTCGTCAATCTCCCATTGATATTTTTTTCTTTTGGGTAAATCATGTCTAAAAAACCAGGATAAAACTAGACCAGAAACAAATCCAGATAGGTGTCCTTCCCATGAGATTTCTTGATGAGTAGGAAACAATCCCCAGAATAAACTACCATATATAAAAATAACAATTAGAGAAAGGGCAGAAATATTTCTATTTCTACTTAAAATTCCACTAAAAAAAATAAAACTTGCTAGGGCATATATAATACCACTAGCTCCAATATGAAAGTTTAATCTACCTAAGCACCATAGTAATATTCCAGAAAACAAAAAGAGTAATAAGAAAATTGTGGTAGACTTCCTGAAAAAATAGAACAAGCTAGTTCCTAGAATTAGAATTGGGGCACTATTATTAATTAAGTGTTTAATGTCTTTATGTAAAAAAGGAGAAAAAATAATACCTTTTAAACCAGATATTTCTCTTGGCAAAACTCCAAATTCAACAAAAGAAATGTTAAAATATATCTCTATAAGTTTTACTACCCAAATTACAAGTAAAAAAACTAAAGGAAATTTAGTTGCTTTTAAAAGAATATTTCTTTTGATAATTTGATTATTAATCATAATATAAAAATATACTTTTTAAAAGTAAAGTACATTATAAGTTGTATTTTTACTTAAATATGAGTGAAGGAAAAAAACTTTTTTTACTAGATGCGTTTGCATTGATTTACAGGGGTTATTTTGCCTTTGCAAAAAACCCTAGGATTAATTCAAAAGGACTAGACACTTCCGCAATATATGGTTTTACAAACTCATTAGTTGAGGTAATAAAAAATCAAAAACCATCTCATTTAGCTGTTGTTTTTGACACTCCAAAACCAACACAAAGACACGTAGATTTCCCAAGTTATAAAGCGCAAAGAGAGGCAATGCCTGAAGGAATTTCAAATGCACTTCCATATATTGATAAACTTTTAGAGGCTCTTAAAATTCCCAAACTATATAAAGATGGTTATGAGGCAGATGATGTTATAGGTACACTAGCAAAAAAAGCAGAAAAGAAAGGGTACCAAGTATACATGATGACTTCTGATAAAGATTTTGCACAATTAGTTTCAGAAAATATTTTCATGTACAGGCCTGGAAACAAATGGCAGCCAACCCAGGTTTGGGGTATTGCAGAAGTGCTTGAAAGGTTTAAAATTTCTAAGGTAAATCAGGTAATTGATTTTTTAGCGATGATGGGCGATGCTTCAGATAATATTCCGGGTATAGCTGGCGTTGGCAAAAAAACTGCTCAAAAATTCATATCAGAATTTGGATCTATTGAAGGTTTGTTTGCTAATACTGACAAATTACAGGGAAAAATTCAAGAGAAAGTTATTTCTTCAAAAGAAATTGGTATGCTTTCTAAAAAATTAGTAACCATAATAACAGATGTCCCTATCGACTTTGATGAATCAGAAATGAAGCTTAATATTTCTGATAGGTCTAAAATAGAAAATTTATTTAATGAGCTTGAGTTTCGAAATATTGCCACACGAATTTTTAATGAGAAAAACTTAATTAATAAACATATAGAACCTGTTCAAGCTAATAACGCTGATCAAAATAAGCAGATTGATTTATTTTCTAAAGAATCAAATGAAATAAATTCAATTAGTCAACTAAAAGAAGAGGAATATAAAATATGTGATTCTCCAAAAATTCTAAAAGAACAGATTGGCAAAATGTCAAATAATAAGATTGTTTCATTTCAATCTGTCACAAGTTTTTTGTCTGAAACTAAAAAAATAATAGGAATTTCATTTTCATTTTCAAATAATGAAATAATATATGTTCCACTAAATGATAAAAATCAAAACTCTTATATTGATCTAGTTAAGGAGATTCTTGAGGATAAAGATGTAACTAAGTTAGCATATAATTTAAAGGAGCAATTGAAATTATTCATTTCCATTGGTGTTAAATTAAAAGGCAAGCTTTTTGATATTGCATTAGCGCATTATATTTTACATCCTGATATAAGACATGACTTAGGCTTAATTTCAGAATCTTATTTATCAATATCTATTGAAAAAGAAGAGTCAATAGCTAATAAGGCTAAATTTGATTTTTCAAGCCATAGTTTAGATTTTCAATCAAAATGGTCTTGTAAACGAGCAGATATAATTCATCAGCTGCACCCATTTTTAAATACTGAATTAGAAAAGAATAAGTCTTTGGATTTGTTCAACAACATTGAAATGCCCCTACTAAAGGTTCTGTGTAATATGGAAAAAGAAGGGATTAGTTTAGACGAAGAGCTTTTAAGAAACTATTCTAAAGAGTTAAATCTAGTTTTGGAAGAGAATACTAAAAAAATACATGATTTGTCAAATTCAAATTTTAACATTTCATCACCTAAACAACTTGGGGAGGTGTTATTTGAAAAAATGAATTTAGTTAAAAAACCAAAAAAAACGAAATCAGGCCAGTACTCCACTTCTGAAGAAACGTTATTAAAATTAAAAGGTACACATGAAATTATTGACTATATTCTTGACTATAGAGAGTTAAAAAAATTAATGTCTACATATGTAGATGCTCTTCCAGAAATTATAGATGCTAAGACAAAAAAAATCCATACTACGTTCAATCAATCTGTTGCCTCAACAGGTAGATTAAGTTCAGTTCGTCCAAATCTTCAAAACATTCCTATAAGAACAGAACGAGGAATGAAAATTAGAGAAGCTTTTATAGCAAGTGAGGGCTGTGTGTTAATGGCTGCAGATTATTCTCAGATTGAATTAAGAATTATGGCTTCTTTGAGCAAAGATAAAGGAATGTTAGATGCATTTAACAAAGGAATTGATATTCATTCGGCAACAGCAGCTAAGGTATATAATATTAATATTGAAAATGTTGATCGTGCTATGAGGAGTGCCGCAAAGTCAGTTAACTTTGGAATAATATATGGTATTTCAGCTTTTGGTCTCTCTCAAAATATTGGAATTAGTAGAAAAGAAAGTAAACAAATTATTGAACAGTACTTTGAGGAATTTCCAGATGTTAAGAATTACATGCACTTATCTATACAGAAAGCTAGAGAAAATGAGTTTGTTGAAACCTTGTATGGAAGACGACGTTATTTAAAAGATATAAATTCTAGAAATGCTGTAATGCGTGCAAGCGCAGAGAGGAATGCGATAAATGCACCAATACAAGGTACCGCGGCAGATATTATCAAAATAGCGATGATTGAAATATCAAAGAAAATATCAGAGGAAAAATTAAAATCTAAAATGCTTCTTCAGATACATGATGAATTAATTTTTGACACATTAATTGAAGAAAAAGATAAACTTAAATCCATTGTACAAAGCTGCATGGTTAATGCAAGTAGATTAGATGTTCCTTTAGTTGTTGATATAGGTTTGGGAAATAATTGGCTAGAAGCCCATTAATTTATTTCTTTCTAAATAAGAGATATAACACAACAAGCGCAATAACCCCAATAAAAGAAGGGCCTGCATCTTGAATGTTTCCTACGGGATCCCAGTTTAGTAAATCATCATCTATTAATAATTGTATAATTACACCCAGACACAAGAAAGTAAGCGATAATTTAATTGCTTTGTTTAAGGTTTCAATAATATAATTATATAATTTTTCCATAATGATTTGTATTATTCTTATAAAAATAAAAAAAATAATAAAATAGCCCTACTAAAAAGCAGGGCTATTTATATTAAAACATAATTGTATTCTTACTTAGCAGTTAAAAGTGAGAATAACACACATAATCCAACTAAGCCAGCAAATCCTGCTCCACCAAGTCCATTGATTACTGCCATTACATTGTCAATAACTGTTAGCCCAAACATTGAGCCTCCTCCGAAAAGGATTTCTGTAGCTACACCTAAGCCTAATACTGTCATGATTAAACCTGTTAAGCCTTTGAAAAAGCCATTGAAATACTTAAATACATTGTCCATAATTTAATAATTTGGTTAATACTGTGGACAAACTTAGAAAGAAAACGCACTGAACAACATTTTTGCTAATAAAAATATTTTATAGTTAAAAAAATATGTTCAACTTAATCCAAAACACATTAAATAAACATAAGTAATTGATTATCATTATTTTAGATTTGTAAATAGCTGTTTTTATCTCTAATTTTTAGTAGGTTTTTACACATTTTATTGTTAAAAATTGCAAACACCTGTAAGTGTTTGAAAAACAACTAATTAGTTAATATATTTGCTGATTTTGGTAGAAAAACAAGGCTTTTTTTAAAAATCTTTTACTGATACCATATTCTTACTGAATTTGCTCAAATTAGACATAATATAGAATATTTTTTGTGCTACATCTTTGGGTTCTGTTAGTTCATCATTTTTAAAATATTCAACAAATTTATTCTTTAATGGAAACTCTTCTATATTAGTACTTCTAATTTTTAACTGCATATCAGTATTAACTACTCCAGGATAAACTGAAAGAGCCCTGATTTCAGGATGCTCTTCATTAATAATATTTGTTAACATGTCTATTCCAGCTTTACTTTGGCAATATGTTCCCCAAGAGTGAATAGGCCTTAGTGCAGCGCCAGAGCTAATATTTATTATAATTAATTCTGAACCCGAATCTTTATATGTATTTATAAATTTATTGCAAAGCATTGTTGGAGCGGTTACATTAATATTAATTTCATCAATGATATCATCACTGTCTTTATTACCCAAACAATTAATATTGCCAATATCTCCAGCATTGTTTATTAAGAATATTTTTCCTGACTTATCAAATTTTGGAAAAACAACATGCTTTAATTTAGAGATTTGAGATAGGTCTGTTTTGTTGAAGTTGAAAAAGGGATGTGTTATTTTATTAGATCTTGAATAGCCCATAACACTAAAATTATTTTTTAATAAAATTTGAGCTAACGCTAAACCGATTCCTTTACTACTTCCAGTTATTAGAGCATAATTTTGCATTAAATCTTGCTCAATGCTTGATCTAAATCAGAAATTAAATCTTCAATATCTTCGATTCCTACACTTAATCTTATTAATGAGTCAACCACACCAGTTTTTTCTCTTTCTTCTTTTGGAATGGCGGCATGAGTCATACTTGCAGGATGACCTATTAAAGACTCAACCCCCCCAAGACTTTCGGCAAGGGTAAAGTATTTCGTGTTGGACACAACTTTTATAGCATCGTTCAACTTATTACCATTTAGATCGAAAGAAATCATTCCACCAAAATCACGCATTTGTTTTTTAGCAACTAAATGATTTGGATGTTGTTCAAAACCTGGCCAAAAAACATTATTAACTTTTGAGTTTTTGGATAAAAATGCTGCGATTGCTTTACCGTTTTCACAATGCCTTTGCATTCTTACATGTAATGTTTTAATCCCTCTTAAAACTAAAAAAGAGTCCTGCGGCCCAGGAACCCCACCGCAGCTGTTTTGTAGGAAATAAAGTTTTTCGGCGATTTTCACATCATTACAAATTGCTGCACCCATAACAACATCAGAGTGTCCACCCATATACTTAGTTAAAGAATGCATTACAATATCTGCACCTAAGTCTATGGGAGTTTGAAGATATGGAGTTGCAAACGTATTATCTACAACAAGCAATAAGTTATTCGATTTTGAAATTTTAGAAAGCTCTTCAATATCAATTATGTTTAGCATGGGGTTTGTTGGTGTTTCTGTCCAAATCATTTTTGTATTTGAATTCACTAATGAGCTTACTTTTTCAAGATTATTCATTCCTGTAAAATGAAATTTGATTCCTAACTCCTCAAAAACTTTTGTAAAAATTCTATAGGTTCCACCATAAAGATCATTAGTTGAAATAACCTCATCTCCAGGTTTAAGAAGTTTTATTATGCAGTCAACAGCAGCCAAGCCACTTCCAAAACACAATCCATATTTACCATTTTCTAAAGCAGCTAGGTTATTTTCAAGAGCAGTTCTCGTTGGATTTGCAGTTCTTGAGTACTCATAACCCTTGTGATCTCCAGGTTCTTTTTGAATATATGTAGAGGTTTGGTATATAGGTGTCATTATTGCACCTGTTGTTGGATCAGCATGTTGTCCAGCATGTATAGTTTTTGTCCCAAATTTCATATCTAAATTTTTACTATTGTATACTTTTACAAAAGTATTAAAAGAGAATGTTATGGCAATTTACTCTTTAATTAAATATTAAGTTGAAAAAAATAATTTTACCTCATCTTGCTCTATTTCTCGTTAATTTAATTTATGCTTTAAATTATTCTATCGCCAAAGATGTAATGCCTAGCTATATTGGCCCCTCAGGATTTATATTATTACGTGTTATAGGTGGTAGTCTACTTTTTTTTATAGCTTATTTTTTCTTTATTAAAGAAAGTGTTGCAAAAAGCGATATAGTTAGATTGATTTTTTGTGGGCTTTTTGGGGTAGCTATTAATCAGTTATTCTTTTTTGAAGGGTTGAATTTAACTACTCCTATTAATGCAGCAATAATAATGACAACGAGCCCAGTTCTGGTAATTATTTTTTCAGCTATTATTATAAAAGAAAGAATTACAAGTCGTAAAATATTGGGAATTTTTTTAGGTATTAGTGGAGCAGCAACTTTAATATTAAAATCTGGCTCAATTAATCTAGAAAATGACTTTTTTGTGGGGAATTTTCTTGTTTTTATTAATGCAACAAGTTACTCTATCTATTTAGTTTTAGTTAAAACATTAATGACAAAGTATAATCCAATAACTGTTATGTTTTATGTCTTCTCATTTGGTTTGGTTTTTGTTTTACCCTTTGGTATAAATGAACTCTTAAATATTAATTTTGAATCTTTTACACAAGCAATTTATTGGAAAGTTGCATTTGTTGTAATATGTACTACATTTTTAGCTTATTTATTTAATGCATTTGCTTTAAAATCTTTAAACCCTTCGGTAGTTAGTGTATATATATATTTACAGCCTGTATTAGCAACTATTATTGCCCTTATATTAAAGAGCGACTCTTTAGATTTTGTTAAAATTATATCTTCATTATTTATTTTTAGTGCTGTATTTTTGGTAAGTATACCATCAAACAAAACAATAAGAGAGTAACTTTTTTAATTTTGTAAAAAAAAATATGATTCAATCAATGACCGGTTTTGGTAAAGCTCAAATAGATTTGAGTGATGCTTCATTAAACATTGAATTGAGATCTTTGAATTCAAAACATCTTGATCTTAATATAAAAATTCCTCAATCATACAGAGATAAAGAGCTTGAACTAAAGAAGCTTTTATCTCAGAATTTGATTAGAGGTAAAGTAGACGTGAATATTCAGTTAGACTATATTAAATCTAACACAGAATTCATTTTAAACACTGACAAGATTAAGCAGTATCATGATCAAATTCTTGACTTAAACAAGGATCTAAATATAGAACAAACTAATATACTATCAACAATTTTAAAAATGCCAGAAACAATTCTTAAAAAAGAAAGTGATCATGAAGTAGACAATTGGCAAGAAATACTTAATGCGATTAATATTGCAATCGAAGACCTGATTACTTATAGAAAAAGAGAGGGAGAGGATTTAAATAGAGATCTCTCTAAGAGAATTAAAAATATTAGAAAGTTGTTAGATGCTATCATTCCAATTAGTGAACAGAGGATAGAAAAAATAAAATTAAGTCTAAAAGAAAAAATTGAAAAATCCGAATTAAGAGTTGACGAAAATAGATTTGAACAAGAGTTAATTTATTATTTAGAAAAACAAGATATAACAGAGGAAATTGTGAGACTGCAGTCACACTTAGCCTATTTTTCTGAAACTAAAGAAACTAATTCTCCAAATGGAAAGAAATTAGGCTTTATTTGTCAAGAAATAGGTAGGGAAATCAATACTATTGGGTCCAAATCTTCTGATTCAGAAATGCAAAAGATTGTTGTAAATATGAAAGATGAGTTAGAAAAAATTAAAGAACAGCTTTTAAACATTTTGTAAAATGTCTAAATCTATTGTTATATCAGCCCCTTCAGGAGCAGGAAAGACATCTATAGTTAATTATTTAATTAATGAGATGACATCTTTAGAGTTTTCCGTTTCTGCATGCAATAGAAAAAAAAGAAAGGATGAAATTGACGGTAAGCATTATCATTTTTTAGAAATAGAAGATTTTAAAACTAAAATTAATAGTGGCCTTTTTTTGGAATGGGAAGAGGTCTATCCAAATCAATTTTATGGCACTCTACTCTCATCTGTTGAGAAAATTTGGCTCAGAGATAAGTGTGTTATTTTTGATGTAGATGTAAAAGGGGCGCTAAATATTAAAGATAAATTTCAAAATAACTGTTTAGCTATTTTCATTGCACCTCCAAATATTGAAACTCTAGAACAAAGGCTTTTGTCTCGAGATACAGAAACAAAAAAAAATGTTAAAATACGTATTGCGAAGGCTGGAAAAGAGTTAGAACTACAACATAAATTTGATCATATTGTTATTAATGACGATTTTTCTATAGCATGTAAAGAGGTCAGAGATCTTGTTATAAATTTTTTGGAAAAATGACACATATTGGTCTTTTTTTTGGCTCATTCAACCCTTTTCACATTGGGCATAAAGCAATAGGATCTCATATTGCTCAGCATACAGATTTAGATAAAGTTTGGTTTGTTGTATCACCCCAAAACCCAAAAAAAGAAAAAAAGTCTTTATTAAATCAGCATCATCGATTTCAAATAATTCAAAGAGAAGTTGAAGACAACCCTTTATTAGATGTTTCAGATATTGAATTTAGCCTACCACTACCTTCGTATACGATAGACACATTAGTAAATCTTTCAGAAAGATATCCAGAGCATACATTTTCATTAATAATGGGTGAGGATAATATTATTTCATTAAATAAATGGAAAAATTACAAACAGATTTTAAATAACTACAACATTTATGTATATCCAAGAGCAGGAGAATTTAAAGAAAGATTACATGAAAACATCAAATACATAAAAGATGCGCCTATGTTTGATATCTCTGCAAGCTTTATTAGAAAATCAATTTCCGCAGGAAAAAATGTATCATCATTAATTCCAGAAAAAGCATATAAATATATTGATGAAATGAATTTTTACAAATAGACATAATGAAATTTTATATCATCATTCTTTCCTTCATTTTAAACTCTTGTGTTTTTGAAAAAAATCAATCATCAGCATTAGATATTTCGACTGTTCAATTAAGTGGTTGGTGGGTATATGGTGAGGGGTATCATTCTTTCATGGACGAAGTTAATTTAAAAGAATATGATTTAGAATTTACAAATGAAGATTCACTAGAGATCATTGAATTATATATGTCCGTTGTAGAAATGGAATATTTTCCAATGGAGACAAATATTATTGGATATAAAGAAAACAATACGTTTTATGTTGATGATTTTGAAATAACTTATATAGTTGGGTGTGATGAGCAATAAAATTTACTCTGAATAAATCACTTCCAAAACTGTTTGGCCAACAGCTTTAAGTGTTTCTCTATGAACATTGTTCATGTCATCTGCATGTGTGTGCCAATGCTTATTAAAATTATTTTTTGAAAAAGGATCATATTCAATAATGTCAATTGTTGGTATGCCTGCTACAGTATTAACATAATAGTGGTCATCCATTATTTGAGGACTAGGCTTGAATATAAAATAGTTTGAATAGCCAATATTATGAGCTGTATTCCATACTTTGTTTACAATATTTGAGGCATAATATGTTGAAATATTCTCTTGCCAAAATTTAGCATCTTTACCACCAACCATGTCTAACAATATTCCATACTTTGCAAAGTAATTTTTTTTATGTGGGTTTTTTGACCAGTGTTGCGCTCCCAAACACCATGAATCACTCATAATGGGGTATTTAGAATTTTCAGGCTGACCATAATCTTCTGCATCAAAAAGTATTATATCAACTCCAACTTTTGGCTTTGTCTCATTTATTATTCTTGCAATTTCAATTAATACACCAACGCCACTTCCTCCGTCATTGGCACCGAGAATGGGCTTGTCTTGATTTATGGTATCGTGATCAGCAATATGCCTAGAATCCCAGTGCGCAAATAAAGCAACTCTATTATTATTTTGAGAATCAAAACTTGCAATAATATTTCTCAATGTATGGTTTTTTCCATCATAAGTTGTTACTGGAGCCTTTTGTATTTTTACGTCTGCATTATAAGATTTTAACTTTGTCTCCAAGTATTTTGAGCACTCATCCCATGCTCTTGAGCTTATAACTCTTGACCCAAATGAAACTTGTTTTTCAACAAAAGAATAGGCACTATCGCTATTAAAAATTGGTGTAGGTATAGAATTTAAAGGTTTTTTAGCAGGAGTTTTTTTTGTTTCAGTTCCACATGAAAAAAAACTAATAATAATTACATAAAAAATCAGTTGTCTCATCTATATATTAACTTTTTATCTCCCAACTACTTCCCTCTCTAGAGTCTTTTATTTGAACCCCCATTTTATCTAATTCATCTCTAATTAGGTCTGCAGTAGAAAAATCTTTATTAGACTTCACATGACTTCTAATTTTTAAAATGACATCCATTATTTCATTTGTAAGATTATTAGATTGAACTTTAGGCGAGACAAGCCCTAAAATTTCATTAACAAAAACATGAAATAATGATTTTAATAAATCTAGATCATTACTATTTAATGTAGCTTTTTTACTCTTGATTAAATTGATCCATTTAACACCTTCAAATAAGTGAGCAATAAGATTTGGAGTGTTAAAATCATCATTAAGCGCTTGGTGACATTTTTTTTGCAATTCTTTGACATCAAAACTTGATTTCTCAGATGCTTCTACGCTTTCTATGGTTTCTAGTGCTTCATTTAATTTACTTAGTCCTTTTTCCGCAGCTTTTAAAGCATCGTTTCCAAAATCCAAGGTGCTTCTGTAATGAGCCTGTAAAATAAAAAACCGGATAGTCATTGGTGAAAATTCTTTTTCGAGCTTTTCATGTTCTCCGCTAAAAAATTGTTCCAGATTAATAAAATTACCAAGAGATTTTCCCATTTTTTTTCCGTCAATTGTAATCATGTTGTTGTGCATCCAGTAGTTAACAGGCATACAATCATTACATGCATTGCTTTGGGCTATTTCAGCTTCATGATGTGGAAACATAAGATCCATACCTCCTCCATGTATATCAAATGTTTTACCAAGATATTTCTCAGCCATAGCTGAACATTCCATATGCCATCCAGGAAAACCTTCCCCCCAGGGCGAAGACCATCTCATAATATGCTCCTCAGATGCTTTCTTCCATATTGCAAAATCTACAGGATTCTTTTTTTCAGACTGTTTGTCAAGCTGTCTAGTACCCTCTATAGTATCCTCAAGGTTTCTTCCAGACAATATTCCATATGGATATTTTT
>JBJKXM010000019.1:0-12704 GCA_045561575.1 Flavobacteriales bacterium | reverse complement strand
GAAATACTTGGATGTAAAAATGATGTTGTTGGCTCTGGCTTAGTAGCGTCTAGTAAATCATTATTTGACTTAATATGATTTATGAAAAAAATTCTTTTATTTCTTGTTTTAATACTCTGCTTTTCATGTAAAGAGGAAATCAATCCATTTGAATTTGACAATAATTCTAATTCAATTAATGACACTACATATTTTTTAGAACCTACTTCTTTTTCTGCTTTACATCATAATATTTTTTCAACAACCTGTGCAAACTCAGGTTGTCATGATGGAACTTTTGAGCCAGATTTTAGAACTATAGAAAGCTCATATAATTCTTTAGTTTATCAACCACCAATAAAGAATGATAATAATAATTCTTTCAATTATAGAGTTGATCCTGGTAATTCATTGCAATCTGTTTTATATCATAGATTAATAGTTGATATTGATGGAATTTCTGGTATAATGCCTTTAGAATCAGAAGATGATTGGAATAATAATAAAGATGAATATATACAGAATATTAAAGATTGGATTGATCAAGGTGCAAAAGATATGTTTGGTAACTCTCCATTATTACCTAATGATATTCCACTAGGTAGAGGTATGGTTGTATTTAATACTGGACAAACTAATAATCCTTTGAGTAGAGATCCCTCTGGATCAGTTTTAATATCTAATACATTAAATTCAGTTGATATTTGGTTTAGTGTATTTGACGATCTTCTACAACCCAATAATCTTCAATACAATAAGGTTAAGAAATCAACTAATTTATTCAATTTTGATAATGTTTCTGAAGAAGACTTGCAAATTTATAATTCCCCAATTAATCAATTAGGTTATTTTTCTAGCTCAACAAATGAAGAATATTTTCATAAGTATACACTTGATTTAACTGGCTTTAATGTTGGAGATATTATATATTTTAAGATTTATGTAAAAGATGATGTTAATCCAATTACTGAGATTCCCAATAACGGTTCTCCATTTACTTTTTTAAGATATTTTACATTAAAAATTATTTAGGTTATGAAAAAATTCCTTTATTTTTTAATATGTATTTTGGTGGTTTCATCATGCGAAAAAAAAGAAGATGAAGTTGTTTTTAGTATCAGTTTATTAAATACTAACCCCACAGAAATAATTGAATTTCAAGAAAATATTTATGTGAGGTTATTTTATCAACATCCTGAGGGATTTGTTGGTTTTTCAGATCCTGATTATTTATCTCTTGAAGTAAAAGACAGTAGATTATCTAACCCAGACTATTATCATATTATACCTGTTACTCCTCCAGATAATTCATTATCTGTTACTGGAGAATTATTAGTGGAAATTGATTCTCCTTTTTTGTTCGGAAATGGTTTAGTAGAATTGTTAAATTTTACAATTAGAATTCAAGATCAAAATTTAAATTGGAGTAATGCAATAACAACTCCTAATATCACTGTTAATAAGCAATGAGATTAATATTTTTATTCATTTCTTTAGCTTTATCATATATTGTTAATGCTCAATATACTATGTCTAATCAAACAGTTGATGATTGTTTTGGTACATTAAGTGATAGTGAAGCAAATACTCAACAAGCAGGATGGTATGATCATAATGAAAATTATACATTTACAATTTGTCCAAATGGCGCAGCTTCTATAATTATTGATTTTAGTTTTTTTAATACTGAACCTATTAATGATTATCTCTTAATATATGATGGACCCAATATTTCCTCTCCATTACTAGCAGGACCTTTTTCAGGAGTAAATACACCACCCCAAATTGTTTCTAATGGATGTGTTACTATTGTTTTTGTTTCTGACTTAAATGTGGCTGCAGATGGATTTAATTTAAGTTGGGAAACAATTATAGATGTTCCTGATCCGCCAATGTTAAGTTTACCAACTGCTCCAACATGTAGCATTACAACTTTAAATGTTCAGCTTGATCAAAATATTCATTGCGACTCTGTTTATACAGCAAATATTAATGTTGGTGGTCAAATCAATCAAACTGTAAATGCTACTCCTATAGCTTGTGTAAATGATTCTACAGATTTAATACAACTTAACTTATTTCCTGGAATTAATGAAAGTGGTTCTTATAATATTTATTTTGAATCCTTTTTTAAGGATGTTTGTGATAGTATATGGTCTTTGTCATCATCTTTATCGTTTGATGTTTTAGACTGTCCCTTAGAGGTAGATTTGTATGCTGATAGTGATACTATTTGTTTAGGGGAATGTACTGATTTAAATGTCTCTGTTAGTGGTGGTGATGCCTCAACATATAATTTTTCTTGGACTCCAATATTACCAAATAATTCTGGACCGCATAATGTATGTCCAACTACTACTACTCAGTATATTGTTTCAGTTAGTGATTTAGGTCCAGCAAATGCTCAATCAGATACTATAACTGTTGTAGTTGTTCCTCCAACTACAACTCAAGCAGATTTTTCTATATGTAATACTGCATCTCCAGTTACATTATCTGGAAACCCATCTGGGGGATGGTGGTCAGGTAGTAGTATTAGTAACGGAACAAATCCATTATTTGATCCTTCAATTCTATCTCCAGGAACATATAATTTAAATTATGATATTAATGGATGTGATGATGATTTGCAAATTACAGTTTTAGAGATTTATGCTGGTGATGATATTTCAGCTTGTATTAATGCTCCAACTTTTAACCTAAATTCTAATCTTACTACTAGTGGAGGTACTTGGTCTGGTAGTAGTGCAATACAACCTAACGGTGATATAGATGTTGGTCCATTTCCCTCTGTTATTGAAGCTGTCTATACTTTGCCTAATGGATGTTCAGATACATTATTGGTTGATATTGTTAATAGTTTAAATATGCCAAATAACCTTACTATTTGTCAAAATTCTCAAGACACATCAGTTTTTGCTAATCCCATTGGAGGTATATGGTCATCAATCATTATAAATCCTATTATTCCAAGTTCGTGTTTAAATTCAATTGATAATTTTCCTTATGTTGAAAGTTTTGAACTTGGACTATCTAACTGGACAAATGATGTAAATAATGATTTTGATTGGGTTACTAATACTAACGGAACACCATCAAACAATACAGGTCCTTCTTTTGCATATGATTTAAATAATTATATCTACACTGAAACATCAAATTCAAACCATCCTTTTAAGAATTCTTCGATTACTAGCCCATGCATTAATATTTCACAATACAATAATCCAATTTTAAATTTTTATTATCATAAATATGGAAATGGAAACGATAATTCTATTTTATCAATTGACATTTCTGTTGATAATGGTTTAACATGGCAGCTTGATATCTGGAACATTATAGGAAATTTAGGAGACCAATGGCATTCACAATCTATTGATCTTACAAACTTTATTTCTTCCGAGTTAAAAGTAAGATTTAGAGTATTAACTGGTCATACATGGTCTTCAGATATTGCTATAGATAAAATTTCATTTTTGGCAGGTCCAATAACAAGTGATGGTACTATTTTGACAGACGTTATTTCTTCTGGTAATCATATTTTTGAATATTCTATTCAGGGGTGTACTGATAATATAACGGTATCAGTTGATCCAATTAATGCAGGAAATGATCTTACTATTTGCCCATCTCTACCACCTTTTAATTTAACAGGATTACCAAGTGGAGGTATTTGGAATGGTATAAATATTATAAATCAAAATACTGGTTTTTATGATCCATCAAACAATATAGGGGTTGATTTAGTTACTTATTCATTTAATCAATGTATTGATACAGTTGAGATTAATGTTGTAGACACTGAAGTTTTTGAAGATACTTTATTTCTTTGTCATAACTCTTCTGAACTTTTTTTAGGTTTAAACACATTAGATAGACAACCATATGATGGATTTTTTGTGGGAAATGGTATTACTAATTCAAATTTTCCTGGTGTTTTTAGCCCTTATATTTCAGGAAGCGGCAATCATTTAATAACTTATTCTGCAAATTCTTGTCAAGATGATTTAATTTTTAGTGTATATCCAAAACCTATTTTGTTGGATACTTTGATATGTTCAAATTCTTCTCCATTTATTTTAAACATAAATGTTTTGGGTGGTCAATGGAATGGTAATGGTATTATTGATAATAATACTGGACTTTTTGATCCATCATTAGTTCCTCTTGGCAATACTTATCTTCAATATACATCTGAAAATGGATGTGTTGATACTTTCTTAGTCGAAGTTATTGATCCCCCAAATATTTCTTTTTCTAATATTGATATTAATTATTGTTTTATTGATTCTTTTTACAACATTTCAGTATTTCCAACAGGAGGAGTTTTAAATGGAAATGGTGTTGTAAATAATGCTTTTAATCCTTCTTTAGCTGGAGCAGGATATCATAACATTTCATACACATACGGGTCTGGAAATTGTGTTTCTTCAGTTGATACTGTTTTCTTTGTAGGAAGCGAATTGTTATCATCCGTTTATTCCTCTAATGATACTATTTGTGACGGAGAATTAGTTAATATTAGTATTATTTCAAGCGGAGGAACTGGGAATTATCAATTTAGTTGGAGTAATAATCTAAGTAGTAGTTTTAGTCATTTAGTTGCCCCTAGTACTACTACTAATTATGTTGTTAATGTTTCTGATGGATGTTCTGAAGAGACTATTGATACAATAACTATTTTTGTTTTCAATACTTTTAATTTAAGTTTTGTTAGTTCTGACAAGAAATGTTTTGGAGAATATGGTTTTGCCAAAGTTAGTTCTAATTCAACTTCAAATATAAGTTATCAATGGAATACAAACCCTATTACCCAAGGAGATAGTATATATGCTTTAGTGAACAGAGACTATATTGTAACTGCGACTGATTTAATTTCAATGTGTAGTGTTGTAGATACTGTTAGTATTAATGGTTATGATAATCTTCTCTCAGATTTTTCTTTAAATAATACTGAATGCTTATCAGTGTTAGAAGCAAATATTCAGTTTATTGATTTAAGTATTGTTAACCCTAATGAAATTAGTTCTAATAGTTTTTGGGATTTTGATGATGGAAATATACTTCCATATACGTTCTCTCTTAATCCATCTTATACATATACAGATACAGGAAATTTTAATGTTACTCTGTATTTAGTTAATGAAGGAGGATGTGTTGATTCTTCAAGTCAAAATGTATGTGTAGTACCTGAAAGTAAATTTTTTATTCCAAATAGCTTTTCACCAAATAAAGATATGTGTAATGATTTTTTCTATATAAAGGCATTAGGATTGTTTTATAATTTCGAAATTAAAATTTTTGACAGATGGAATAGTACATTAATTTTTGAATCAAATGAAATTTTATTGACTAATAATATGTTGGAAAACTCAATGTGTGATAACAATAATAGTACCTCTTTTTATAAAATGGGTGAGTGGGATGGGAAATTATTAAGCGGAAATGATGCTCCATTAGGAACCTATGTTTATGAAATTACATATAGGGAGTTAAAGGATTCAGAAAGAAAGATTTTAAGCGGAACGGTAATATTAATTAGATGATTTTTCATTAGGATTATCTAATTCATCGCTTTCATATGAAAAGTCATATCTTAATATTTTCCACTGCAGTTTGTCATTTTGACCTAAAAGCATGTACTCATTACATACTTCAACATTCTTGTAATTGCTTTTATATTCAATAAAAACGTAAAAACCATCCCCAAGATTTTCAAGATTATTTTTAAATTCACTTTTAATTATTTCTCTCTTTTTAAATGTTCCAAATTCTTTCATCAATTGATCAACAGCTTGAATCCAATAGGTAGAGTCTGAATTTTCCTTTACTTGTTGAGAATAATCTAAATATGCAAATCCATAGTTTTTTGTGACAACATTATTTAACCAATTATTAGCAACTATGGTTGCATCATTTATATATTTTTCTTTAAAAATTTGAGCTTTAACACTAAATGTTAAAGTAAAAAAAAGAATTATTAGAGAGATTTTTCTCACAATTGTTTGTTTAGATGACATCAACAAAAATACAAAATCGACTTATTATTAGTTAATGTTATATTCTGTAAATCTGTAGACTTTTTGATTTATTTTAATTTTTTTAAAAATATATATACTTATTAACGTATCCAATCTAGAGATATTTTGATCTTTATCTAGTAATTAATTATACAGATATTAAAATAAAAGTGTAATTGTAAGTTCTTGAAAATCAATTATTTAAAATGTTCTTATCTAGTAATTATTTTATTTAAAAACTGAAATGATATAATCTTATCAAATACGTTTGACGTTAACTTATTAACAATTATTATATTTCTTATCTAGTGTTTTTGTTTTATTAATGTCAATTTATTATATTAGTCAAGAATTAATTATTAATAAAAACAAATATTATGGCTTTTACACACGACAATTCAAAAGGAACTACTTATCACTTAAACTGTAAAGATGTTACTTTAAAATCTACTGGTAGAGTACAAAGAATTTATTTCTTCTCTAAAGATTCAAGAAGTACAGCTTGCGATAAGCCTGATGGATACAATGTTAAAGAAAACTCAAGAACTGGATTACCATTCTTGACAAAAAAATAATATCAATTGATATTTAATTAAAAAAGCTCTAGAAATAGAGCTTTTTTTTTTAGTCTCTTAATATAGCTAAATAATATAATAAGTAGGCTGCTGCTGCTAAAGCTGCAACAACATATGTGCTGGCTGCCCATTTTAAAGCATCTTCAGAATATGTAAGTTCTTGTTCGTTACTAATATTAGAGCTTTTAAGCCATATTAGAGCTCTTCTACTTGCATCAAACTCAACTGGAAGGGTAACCAAAGTAAATAGTGTAACTACGGCTTGCAGAATGACAAAAACTAAAATTATTGTTGTAAAAGGAAACATTTTCAAAACTCCTGCTCCAATTAATCCTAAGATCATAATCATACTCATTAATTTATTACTAAAGTTAACTGCAGGAACCATTTGAGATCTCATTTGTAGCCATTGGTATGACTTTGCATGCTGAATTGCATGACCACATTCATGAGCAGCAACAGCTGCAGCTGAAACATGTCTGCCATTGTATACATCGGAGCTAAGATTTATAGTTTTGTCCTGCGGGTTATAATGGTCTGTTAATTTACCAGCCACTGAAATTATCCTTACATCATTAATGTTATGATCATCTAGCATCTTTTGTGCAATTTCTTTACCACTAAAACCCGAACTTGTAGGTATTTTACTGTATTTTTTAAATTTACTTTTAAGACGACTGCTAACAAAACCACCAACAACCATAAATAAAATCATTATAATCCAAATCATATATATATTTTTATTGCAAAATTACTAAAAATGTTATTTTAATGAACAAGTAAATTATGTTAGTTTTGCTAAAAAAAATTGATGAGTTCACCACTTATTTTAATTACTAATGATGATGGTATTTTTTCTAAAGGTCTTAGGCATTTAGTTAAACTAATTAATCCAATTGCTAAGGTTGTAGTAGTTGCGCCAGATAGTCCTCAATCCGCTCAAAGTCATGCAATAACAATTAATCAACCAATAACTTGTGAAAAAATTGATGTTGATGATGGAAAGCAAATAGATTTTATTTGTAGTGGTACTCCTGTTGATTGTGTTAAGCTTGCCCTGGCAGAAATATTAGACAGAAAACCTGATTTATGTATTTCTGGAATTAACCATGGATCAAATGCTTCTGTAAATGTTATTTATTCAGGAACTGTTTCAGCAGCAGTTGAAGCTTCTGTTCATGGAATCCCTTCTTTAGGTTTTTCAATTTTAGATTATTCTGAAACCGCAGAATTAAAACATGCTGATAATTATATTTTACATTTGGTTAGAAAAATGCTTGATAAAAAATCTAATGTTTGTTTAAATGTTAATATACCTAAATTTTCAGACAAACCAATTATTGGAATAAAAGTAGCTAAACAAGCAAAGGGAAAATGGATTGAAGATTTTGATGAGCGATTTTCCCCAATGGGAAAAAGATATTTCTGGCTTACAGGTAATTTTATTAATGAAGACGATGCTCTTGATGCTGATCAAAATTTATTAGATAAAAATTACATTTCTGTAGTTCCTGTAAAATACGATCATACTGATTATTCTAAATTAAATTTAGTTAATAATATCTTAAATGATTAATCAGACTATTATTGGATTAATTGTAGGATTAATTGCTCCTTTTATTGCCTTTTCAGTTTTTGTCCTTTTCTATTTGGAATTAGATCTGTTTATTACAATAAATGAGGTTGCAAAAAGTAATAGATTGCCTCATATAATAAGTTTAACTCTTTTGATCAATCTAGTTATTTTCTTTATGAAAATTAAGACTAGAAGAGATGATGCAGCTAGAGGAGTGCTTGGTGCTACAATTTTATATGGTTTTCTCGTTATATATCTAAAGTTTATATAGTGAAAATATATATTATTACTGGTGAAAGTTCAGGAGACCAACATGCCTCTCAAATTGCAAAACAATTATTTATACAAGATAAAAACACACAAATAAAAGCATGGGGTGGTAAAAACTTGATACATGAAGGTGTATCTATAGATCAAAATATAGATGAATTAAATTATATGGGTTTTTGGGAGGTTCTTAAAAATGGATATAAGGTTTTAAATAATCTAAAGAAGTGTAAACAAAAAATAATTGATTTTGCTCCAGATTTAGTTCTACTTGTTGATTATCCAGGTTTTAATTTAGAAATTGCAAAATTTACAAACTCATTAAATATCAAAACATTTTATTATATATCTCCAAAAATTTGGGCATGGAAAGAAAATAGAATTAATAAGATTAAAAGATATGTCGATCAAATGTTTGTTGTTTTCCCTTTTGAGGTAGATTATTACAAGAAAAGAGGTGTCAATGCTAAATATTTAGGAAATCCAGTATTTGAATTTATTTCAAATAACTCATTTAATTTGATTAATAGGGATAAACCAATTATTTCATTGCTTCCAGGAAGTAGGAAACAAGAAATTGACAATATTTTACCAATAATGTTAGAGTCAACTAAAAATTTTTCAGATTATTGTTTTGTAGTATCTGCTTCGAGTAGCTTTTCATCAAAATATTATTCAGATTTAGTTTCTGGATTTGATGTTGAAGTTATTTTTGACAATCAATATTCCATTCTTAAATCCTCTGTTGCATCTGTAGTAACTTCTGGAACATCAACATTAGAGGCAGCTCTTTTAAATATTCCTCAAATTGTATGCTATAAAACTTCTGCTTTGTCTTTTATTTTAGCAAAGTTATTTGTTAAGATTAAGTTTATAAGTTTAGTTAATATTCTTTTAGATAAAAATTCAATTGTTGAGCTAATTCAATCTGATTTAAATTCTCAAAATATTGTTAAAAATCTTAATAATATTTTAGATTCTAATTTTAGAATTAATATCCTTGATGATTATGAAGAGTTAAGAAAAAAGCTTAAAACTGGCGAAACTGTTTCATTAGAAATAGCAAAGGAAATTCTAGATGCTAGGATTGCATAATTTTTTCTGTAATTGCTGTAATATCTTCTTCAAGTTTTAATGCATTATCTAAAATTTTCTCACCTTTAGTTGTGATTTCATCAACAAAAGATTTGTCATTATAATCTAGACAGTTAATTTGAACATTTAAAAAAGCTCCCCTAATTGAAGTACGAGCACATAGTCCTGCAACGCAAGCATCTGTTATTGAATTTGGATTTCCAATTTCTGCCATCTTTTTAATTACATCCATTGATTTTAATGCAACTTCCATAACTTTAAAAGGAGTAAGAATAGCATTTTTTGTAGCTTCTTGTATTGCATTATTTCTTTTTTCTTTTTCAGAGGTACTCTCTTTTGGTAATTTAAAGGCATCCATTATCATATTAAATGCCTTTGTGTCTTCATCAACTAAATCTAATAATTGTTCTTGATATGCTAATCCTTTTTCTGCCCAATTTGAATATTCTTCCCATTTATCATCCCATCCTCTTTTATTAGCTGAAAGATTAGCAACCATGGTAGCTAAGGCGGCACCCATTGCTCCACAATATGCAGAAATTGAACCTCCACCTGGGGCAGGTGATTCGCTAGATGTTTCATAAGCGAAATTTTTTATTGATAAATCTATTAGTTTATTGGAATTTTTATCTTCAATCATATACTCAATTACCCTTTCATTAACATTAAAAGGTGCCAACTCATCAAGACCAAGAGACTTGATAGCAATTTTTATGATTTCTTTTTCACTAATACCTAAAGATCTATTCTGTTTTCTTAAGAAAAATTTCCCAGCGTCAATTAAAACTTTTTTTGGAACAAGACCAACCAACTCTGATCCTGTAACTCTTAATCCTCTTTTTGTTGCTTGCTCGCATGTTTTATCAAATACTTCATGTAATGGAGAAATATTAATATCTGTTAAATTATATGATATCTGCGCAATACCATATTCTTCTATAAACCACCCTATTCCTTTTACACATTTAAATAATCCTGGTATCCTCATTGGATTTCCCAATTTATCATTAATTATTTTTCCAGTTATTTTATTCCCTTCTCTCTTTATTCTTCCGGCTTCTCTTATATCAAAAGCGACAGCATTTGCTTTTCTAGTTGATGTTGTATTAAGATTTATGTTGTATGCAACAAGAAAATCTCTTGCAGATATTGCAGTAGCCCCAGATTTTTTTACTGAATCGGTAAATTTATCAGGACCAAAATCTGGTTTCCAGTTTTTATTCTGAAATTTTTTTTCTAACCCTTCATATTCTCCAGATCTACAGTTTGCCAGATTTCGTCTATCATCTTTGAATGCTGCATTTTCATAGCAATATACAGGAATATTGAGATCTTCTCCAACCATTTTTGCTAATTCCCTAGCCCATTTAGTAACTTCTTCCATCGTAATATTTGAAATTGGGACTAGAGGGCAAACATCTGTAGCACCCATTCTTGGATGTTCACCTTTGTGAGTACTCATGTCCAATAACTCTTGAGCTTTTTTTATTAATTTGTAGGCAGCAAGAATTACATTTTTTGGTTCGCCAACAAAAGTAATTACAGTTCTATTTGTTGCTTTTCCTGGATCAATATTTAATAGCTTAACACCATCAACTGTTTCAACAATATTTGCTATATCATTAATTTTTTTGTGATCAGAACCTTCAGAAATATTAGGTACACACTCAATTAGTTGTTTCATGATTTATTATTTGTTAAGCAAAGATAATATTCTATTTATTATCAACTTAAAAAATATACTTTTGTATTAATGAATTTAAATCAAGAAGACAAACTTAAAAATGGCCAAATTCTTCCTTTAATGGAATCTTTTTTATCTATTCAAGGAGAAGGTTATTTTGCAGGAAAGAGTTCTTACTTTTTGCGAATTGGAGGTTGTGATGTTGGCTGTCATTGGTGTGATGTGAAGGAGAGTTGGGATCCTAAAATACATCCTCTAACCGAAGTGGATAAAATAATTAAAGAAGTACAAAAAAATTCAGTTGATATTATTGTTATAACAGGAGGTGAGCCTCTTATGTGGAACCTTGATTATTTATGTCATAGGTTAAAGGAATTAAATTTTAAAATCCACTTAGAAACATCTGGTGCCTATAACATAAGTGGTAAGTTTGATTGGATTTGTTTGTCACCAAAAAAAACACTTAAGCCAATTAAAGAAGTACAAGATTTAGCTAATGAACTAAAAGTTATTATTTCAAATAAAAATGATTTTAAATGGGCTCAGATACAATCAAAAAAGGTTAAAAAATCTTGTAAATTATTTTTACAGCCTGAATGGAGTAAAAAACAAGAAATATTACCTGAAATTGTAAATTTTGTTTCAAATAATATCCAATGGAGTATTTCTTTACAAACTCATAAATACATGAACTTACCATAATGAGAATTTTATTATTAATAATTTTTATTTGTTCTAATTATTTTTCTACTTGCCAAAATCGAGATTATAAAAGATATGATAAAGCAGTGAAATTATTTAAGAATAATGAGTTTGAAAAGTCTAAAACAATTTTACTTAAAATTATTGATAAAAATAAAGAGTGGGATAAGCCATTTATGCTTTTATCAAATATATATTTAAAAGAAAAAGATTTTTATTCATCTGCAAAATCTTTGTTAAATATCTATGATATTGAAAATCCCGATGATTATAAGGGAATTGAAAAAATTGGAATGGATTTTTATCAAAATGGGTTTTATTCTGAAGCTTTATTTTATTTTAATATTGTTTGCAAACTGGACTCAAATTACTGTGAAAATAAAGTTTATTCTTATATTAAAAATTGTGATTTTGCTATAAACGCTTTGTCAAATCCTGTAAAATTTGAACCAGTTAATTTTGGTGAATCTATAAATACGTACATGTCAGAAATTGGACCTGCAATTTCTGCACAAAATAATAAAATTGTATTTACTAGAAGGGTAGAGGAGAAGGGTAAAAATCCTCAGGAAGATTTCTTTTTTTCAACAAAAATTGATGGTAATTGGCAAAAAGCTATTCCATTTCCATATCCTTTAAATACAGCAGATAATGAAGGTGCATTGTCATTTTCAAGTGATCATGTCATTAGTTAATTCATGATTAGAATGAATTATACAATCTGATTTTGAATAACCTAAAATTTTTTCAATAGATAGATAAGCAAAAGATGTAACTTCCCTTCTAGAAAAATTATTTATTTC
>JBJKXM010000018.1:0-13060 GCA_045561575.1 Flavobacteriales bacterium | reverse complement strand
TATGGTTCTATATTATGTTAATAGTCCAAAATGGGAAGATTTGATTGATGTGAAAGAAGATGTTAATTACAAAATAATGGACATTGTAAAAAAACATAACAGTGACTTTGCCTTCCCATCTACATCAGTATATTTGCACCAAAATAATTAAACCTAACAAAAGATGATAATTACACTTATGATCGTAGTCTTTATATTAGGCTACGCTGCTATAGCATTAGAACATCCAATAAAAGTTGATAAGGCAGCATCAGCATTAATAATTGGAGGATTAGGTTGGGGGCTTTTTGCTTTTTCAGGAATCGATCACCATACCCTAACGCATGAAATTCAACATCACATAGTTGACATTGCAGAAATCCTTTTCTTTCTATTAGGTGCAATGACAATTGTTGAACTAGTTGATGCTCATCAAGGTTTTTCTATCATAACTGATAAAATAACAACAAACAAAAAAGTTTATTTGATTTGGATTTTAAGTGTTATCACATTTTTCTTTTCTGCTGTTCTAGACAATCTTACAACAGCAATTGTAATGGCGGCATTGCTTCCAAAACTGATCAAAGACAAAGAAACATTATGGCTCTTTGCTGGGGTTTTAATTCTTGCTGCAAATGCTGGTGGAGCCTGGTCACCTATTGGTGATGTTACAACTATTATGCTATGGATAGGTGGACAAGTTAGTGCTGCCAATATTGTAACTGCCGTAATAGTTCCATCAATTGTATGTGCAGTTGTTCCATTAATTTATCTTTCATTTAAATTAAAAGGAGATGTAGAAAGACCTGCAGATACTGAGTTAGCTGAACATAAAAAAAACCCTACTACACCATTTGAAAGAAATCTAATTTTTTATTTAGGTGTATGTGGATTACTTTTTGTTCCTGTTTTTAAAACAGTAACACATTTACCTCCATATGTTGGTATGCTTTTATCATTAGGTGTACTTTGGCTTGTAACAGAAATAATTCACAGAAGTAAAAACCATGAAGAAAAATCACAACTATCTGTTATAGGTGTTTTAAGAAAAGTTGATACACCAACAATTTTCTTTTTCTTAGGTATTCTTTTAGCTGTTGCTTCTTTACAATCAGCAGGGCAATTAGATATTGTAGCTAAATATTTAGATACAACTTTTAATGGACAAACAGCAGAGGGAATATATATAATCAATGTAATTATAGGTCTTCTATCTTCAATTGTAGACAATGTTCCTTTAGTTGCAGGGGCTATGGGAATGTATCCTATTGCGGAGGCTGGAATGTATGCAGCTGATGGAATGTTTTGGGAATTTTTAGCATATTGTGCTGGAACAGGTGGTTCGGTATTAATTATCGGATCAGCAGCCGGAGTTGCAGTAATGGGAATTTTAAAAATCGATTTTATTTGGTATCTAAAAAATATATCATTTTTAGCATTAATAGGATATGCAGCTGGAGCCATGACATATATTCTTATGCAATAATTTTAAAACTTAATTCGTTTATTAAATAAAACAATCTAACTATGCTTTTACAAACTCAAATTAATACTGATAGCATTAGTAACCCAATTGTTGAAGAAAAAACACTTTCAATATTAGAATTAATAAGCTCTGGAGGCATTGGTGGAAATATAATAATGGGAACATTAGGACTATTATCCATTTATGCAATATATATTTTATTTGAAAGATTTTCTACCATTAAAAAAGCAGGAATTGAGGATGAAAGTTTTTTAAAAAGCATCAAAAATTTTGTTGAGCAAAAAGATATTCAAGCAGCAAAAACTTTATGTAGAAACACTGACAATCCTGTCTCAAGAATGATAGAAAAGGGCATTGATAGAATTGATAAACCAATGACTGATATTTCGGCGGCTATTGAAAATCAAGGTAAATTAGAGGTTTATAAAATGGAAAATAATCTAGCAAATTTAGCAACGATTGCTGGTGCTGCTCCAATGATTGGTTTTCTTGGAACTGTAATTGGTATGATTGTAGCCTTTCATGAAATGGCAAGTGCTGGTGGAAATATTGACGTAGAAATGCTATCTAAAGGAATCTATACTGCAATGGTAACAACAGTAGGTGGCTTAGTTGTAGGTATTATTGCGTACATTGCATATAACTATCTTGTAAGTAAAATTGACAAAGTAATCTTCCAGCTTGAAGCACGAACTACTGAATTCTTAGATCTTCTACACCATAATGAATAATGGCTCTTAAAAGTAGAAATAAAGTAAGTCCAAATTTCAATATGTCTTCAATGACAGATATTGTTTTTTTATTACTTATTTTTTTCATGCTTACCTCTACTCTTGTTAGTCCTAATGCTCTAAAACTTTTGTTGCCTAATAGTAAAGCAAAGACACTTGAGAAGCAGACAATTTCAATTTCAATAAACAAAGAATTAGATTTTTATATTAATGAAAATCAAGTTATCGAAAGTAATCTTGAAAATGAATTGAAATCAATTCTAGCAAATCAAGAAGAACCTGCAATCATATTACACGCTGATAAAACAGTAGATATTGAGCATGTAGTAAAAGTTATGGATATTGCTTACAGAAATAAGTATAAGATTGTACTAGCAACAAAACCAAACTAGTAATGTCTGATTCTGAAAAGAAAAATAAAAGAAATGGAATAATTGGAACCATTTTATTTCATGCGCTTTTACTTGTGGCTTTTCTTTTTATGGGTTTAACATACAGAATACCACCTCCTCCTGAAGAAGGGATATCAATTAATTTTGGGTTTGAAGAAGAAGGAGCACAAGAAATACAACCTGAAGACAATTCATTAGAATCTAATCCTGTTATTGAAGAAGTTGTTCAAGAATCTGTGGAGATTGAACAGGAAATAATTACTCAAGAAAATATAGAGACAGAAGTTATTGAAGTTCCTAAAGAAATTAAAAAAGAAACCCCTCAACAAAAAGAGCCAGAAGAAAAAGTGGAAGAAGTAATAATTGAAAAGGTTGAGCCTGTAGTAAATAAACAAGCATTATACACTGGAAGCAAAAAAAAAGAAAAACAATCTGATGGAAATAAAAATAAGCAAGGAAATCAAGGATCTATTGAAGGAGATATAAACTCTAATAAATATGAAGGTGGTGGTATTGGAGTGGATGGAGAGGCTTATCAACTTATTGGAAGGAGTGTTGCATATAAAGCAAAGCCAATTTACAAAGTACAACTAGAAGGCAAAGTTGTTGTTGATATAACTGTTGATCAGCTTGGAAATGTTATAAATGCAATAGCTGGTGTAAAGGGATCAACTACACTAAATGACCAACTACTAAAAAGAGCAACAGAAGCTGCCCTTAAAACAAAGTTTAGTGCTAAAGAATCTGCCCCCTCAAGACAACAAGGAAAAATAATTTATAATTTCCGTCTTAATTAATGAATTATAAAGATTCTCTTAAATATCTTTTTTCTCAGCTACCTATGTACCAAAGAACGGGAGCAGCTGCATACAAAAAAGACATAGGGAATATTATTGAAGCTTGTAATCTGTTGGGAAACCCACAGGAAAACTTTAAAAGTATTCATATAGCTGGAACAAATGGCAAGGGCTCAACTGCACACATAATAGCATCTATATTACAAGAAGCGGGATTTAAAACTGGCCTTTACACATCTCCTCATCTGAAAGATTTTAGGGAAAGAATTAAAGTAAACGGAATTGAAATAAGTAAAGAAAATGTTACTGAATTTGTTAAAAAAAACAAAGATGCATTTGAATCAATAAATATGTCTTTCTTTGAATATACTGTGGCATTAGCATTTAGTGAATTTAATAATCAAAAAGTTGACATTGCTATAATTGAAACAGGACTAGGTGGGAGATTAGATAGCACAAATATCATAAAACCAGAAATCTCAGTAATAACAAACATCGGATATGATCACATGAACCTTTTAGGGGATTCATTAGAAAAAATTGCTTTTGAAAAAGCTGGAATCATAAAAGAAAATATCCCTATAGTTGTTGGAAGAAAACAAAAGGAAACCGAAAATATTTTCAATGAAGAAGCAAAAAGAAAAAATACAAATATCTTTTATTCAAAAAAATGGAATAATGATATAAGTATTCAATTACCTGATTATCAAAAAGAAAATATAAACACTGCGCTTTCTACAATAGAATTATTAGAAATTCAAATTAAAGATGAATACATAATTAATGGTATTAATAATCACGTTTCAAATACTGGATTAAGAGGTAGATGGGAAGAACTATCAGAAAATCCTAGAGTTATATGTGATACAGGTCATAATTTAGATGGAATTCAAAATATATTAATTCAACTTAAAAAAACAAACTTCAACAAACTACATTTTGTATTCGGAACAGTTAATGATAAAAAAATTGATGATATTTTATCAATACTACCTAAAGATGCACAATACTATTTTTGCAAAGCAAATATTGACAGAGGTTTAAATAGTGATGAATTACGATTTAATGCAAAAAAATATAATCTAATTGGGGAATCTTATGAAAGTGTAGAATTAGCTTTTAATAATGCAAAAAAAAATGCATTAAAAGATGATTTAATACTTATTGGAGGCAGTACATTTGTGGTAGCAGAAGTATTATAAAATGTTTTGGTTTAAAGCAAATTATTAAAGAAATCATATATATTTGCATTCTATTTTCGGGCGATTAACTCAGTTGGTTCAGAGTGCCTCCCTTACAAGGAGGAAGTCGGGGGTTCGAGTCCCTCATTGCCCACAAAAAAGAAACCCACTCAAATGAGTGGGTTTTTTTATAATGAATATACAGAGTTTTTTTAAAATTATTAATTCCAACCTAAATGTAAAAAAATAGGTAAGTGATCAGAGAAACCACCATACCAATTATTTCCTCCAAAAGATCTGCTTGGGTATTCTTCTCCTTTTTTATTAGTATATATCATGAACTCTTTTTCAAATGAACCACATGATATTAATTTTAAATTTGAAGTACCGTTAATTTTTGAAATGATAATTTGATCTAACCAATTCCAATTTCCGCGATAGTTATACGAACCTCTTCCATTAATATTACTTGATGACATTAAATTAGTCAGATCATCTTGAACTAAAACTTCTGCCAAACTTTCATTTGAAGGATAATCATTAAAATCACCCATAATTATATTGAGATCATTGTTGTTTGTGTTTAAGTTAATATAGTCGCGCAAAACATTTGCCACAAAAACTCTTTTATGATTTGAAGCTTCTTGACCTCCCCATCTTGATGGCCAATGATTAACATAAACATTAACAACTTGATTATTGAATCTTAATTTAGAAACTACAATATCTCTTGTTGGTCTACTTTCTTTTGGATTCTTTATCTCAATAAAATCACTTTTTAGCAACTCTAATTTATCACTAACTAAAATAGCACAGTCTATTCCTCTTCCATCAGGGCTTTGTTTATGAACTATTTTATAATTATGATCATTAAAAATTGGTTTTTTTAACAAATCATCTATAACAAGCTTATTCTCCACTTCACACAATCCAATAATATCAGGAAGCCTACTTTCATATTTATCTTCCATTAGGTTTTTAAATACCCTTTCAAGCTGATTGAGCTTGTAATTATATCTATATGAATTCCATTCTTTCTCACTATCTGGAAGAAATTCATCATCTTTAGTATTAGGATTATTTATTGTATCAAATAAATTCTCAACATTATAGAAAACTGCAAATAACTCTTTTTCATATTTAGAATTATCACTGCTTTGGGATAAAACTAAAAGTGGCAAACAAAAAAGAAAAATAATATTTTTCATACCACAAATATACAATTGCTTTTTAGATGTAAAAAGTATAAAAAATTCACTCAATTTTAAAAAAAATAGCTTCTTTCTTAAAAGCAAAATATTTAACTTTACAACTCTAAAATATAACATATGAAATCTATCAACTACTTCCTTTCTATAACAATATCATTTCTTTTTTTTAGCTCCAGTTTAATTGCAGAAGAAAAGTTCAAATCTGAAGAAAAAAAAGACAAAAGTTCTCTATACTCTGGGCTAAAATTTAGAAGTATTGGGCCTGCTCTGATGTCAGGAAGAATTTCTGATATTGTTATACATCCAAAAAATGAAAATGTATGGTATGTAACTGCAGGATCTGGCGGTGTTTGGAAAACTGAAAATTCTGGAACAACATGGAGTTCAATTTTTGATGGACAGAAGAGCTACTCAATTGGATGTATAACTTTAGATCCGCAAAATTTAAATGTTGTTTGGGTTGGTACTGGAGAAAATGTTGGGGGAAGACATGTGGCTTATGGAGATGGAATTTACAAAAGTGAGGATGGAGGAAAATCTTGGAAGAATATGGGATTAAAAAAATCTGAACATCTTTCAAAAATAATTGTTCATCCAAAAAACAGCAATATCGTTTGGGTTGCTTCGCAAGGACCACTTTGGAGTTCTGGGGGAGAAAGAGGAGTTTACAAAACAATTGACGGTGGCAAAACTTGGACGCAAACTCTGGGTGACTCCGAATGGGTTGGTGCTACAGACTTATTAATAGATCCAAGAAATCCAAATCACCTATATGCTGCTACATGGCAAAGACATAGAACAGTTGCTGGATATATGGGTGGTGGACCTGGAACAGGAATTTACAAATCAACTGACGGTGGGGAAAACTGGCAAGAATTAAAAAAAGGATTACCAAAAAGTAATATGGGTAAAATTGGACTTGTACTATCACCACAGAATTCTGATGTTATTTATGCAGCCATAGAACTTGATAGAAGAACTGGAGGAGTCTACAAAAGTATTGATCAAGGTGCAAACTGGAAAAAAATGAGTGATGCAGTTGCTGGTGGAACTGGCCCTCACTATTATCAAGAATTATATGCTTCTCCTCACAACGAAGGAGAAATATACTTAGCTGACAACTATATGCAAGTGTCATATGATGGTGGAAAAACATTCGTAAGAATGAATGAGACTGAAAAGCATGTTGATAATCATGCAGTTGCTTTTAAAATGAGTGATCCAAATTATATTTTAGTAGGTTGTGATGGTGGCCTGTATGAAAGTTTTGATAGAACTAAAAATTGGAAATTTGTTGATAATCTTCCCTTAACTCAATTCTATAAAATTGCAGTTGATGATGCCAAGCCATTTTATAATGTATTTGGTGGAACTCAAGACAATAATACACAAGGTGCACCTTCAAGAACAGATAATATACATGGAATTAGAAACTCTGATTGGTTTATAGTTCTTGGAGGAGACGGACATCAACCTGCAACTGAACCGGGCAATCCTAATATTGTGTATGCTCAGTGGCAAAGAGGAAATCTAAATCGCCATGACAGAATAACCGGAGAAAATGTAAATATTAAGCCTCAACCATCTCTTGGAGAAAAAACAGAAAGATATAATTGGGATGCACCAATTTTAGTAAGCCCACATAACCCAAAGAAAATTTATTTTGCTTCTCAAAGAGTTTGGAAATCAGAAGACAGAGGAGATTCATGGATACCTATTTCTAAAGACTTAACAAATAATATTAGTAGAGTAACCACTCCATTTTTTGATAAAAAACAAAAATGGGATAACCCTTGGGATATGTATGCTATGTCAAATTATAGTACAATTACATCTTTGTCTGAATCACCAGTAAAAGAGGGTTTAATTTATGCCGGAACAGATGATGGCATAATACAGGTAACTGAAAATGGAGGAGAAAAATGGCGCAAAATAAATTTTAACAACATAAGTGGACTTCCTAATACAGCATTTGTAAATGATATAAAAGCTGATAACTTCAATGAAAATATTGTGTATGCTGTATTTGATAATCATAAATATGGAGACTATAAGCCATATGTATATATGAGTAAAAATAAAGGTAGAACATGGAAAAGTATTTCAGAAAATATTCCTGAAGATGCGTTAGCATGGAGAATTGTTCAAGATCATGTTGACAAAAACTTAATGTTTTTAGGAACAGAATTTGGAGTTTACTTCACTAATAAAAAATCAAAGGCTTGGACTAAATTTTCTAATGGATTGCCAAACATTTCTGTAAGAGATATTGCAATTCAAAAAAGAGAAAATGATTTAGTATTAGGAACATTTGGTAGAGGAATTTTTATACTAGATGACTACTCATCTTTAAGGAATTTTAATGCTTCAGATATGGAAAATGAAGCAAAACTTTTTTCTCCAAGAGATTCATACTGGTACAAGCAAAAAAGACCACTCGGGGGAAGAAAAAAAGCATCACAAGGAGACAATTATTTTGTTGCTGACAATCCACCTTTTGGAGTTGAATTCACATATTTCTTAAAAGAAAAATATTCATCAAAAAAATCAAAAAGAAAAAAAGAAGAAAGAAAATTAGAAAAAGAAGATTTAGAAGTTACTGTTCCCGAGTGGAGTGTTTTAGAAGATGAAAGTAAAGAATTAAAACCCAATGTTTGGCTTTTTATATATTCTAATGAGAAGATAGTTAAAAAAATAAAAGCTAAAAATAACAAAGGATTTAATAGAATGAATTGGAATCTTTACTCAGAATCTAAAGGAACAATTACTCCAAAAAATAAAAACAGAGATGCCTCAGGAATATTACTTAGTCCTGGAAAATATTCAGCACAATTATTTAAACAGATTGAAGGTGAATTTTCTTCAATTAGTTCTCAAGTAAGTTTCAATGTAAAAAGATTAAGCAATGGAGCGCTAAATGGTGCATCTGATTTAGAGAAAATTGGATATTCAACAAAAATTTATACACTCAGAAATAAAGGTAATGAGTTGTCAAATAATCTTAAAGAATTAAAATCTAACATTCAATTATTACTCAAATCGTATGAAAGGGCAGAGACAACAGACTCTGACTTATTATCTATGATTTTAAGCTTAAGAGATAAAACTCTTGATTTAGAAATAAAACTTGGTGGCAGTAAAGTAAGAAAAGAAATTGGCGAAGAATATGAATACCCAACTATGTGGACTTATTTATGGTCAGCTAGTGGTGGAACTAATTCCACATATGGACCAACTGCCTCTCACAAGAAAAGTTTTGAAAATGCAAATCAAATCTACTCAACTATCAACTCTGAATTTAAAAATCTACATAACCAATACGAAGAAGTAGCACCAAAATTGGAATCAATTGGTGCTCCTAAGATTAAAGATTAATGATTGAGATTTTTAAAAAATCAGATCAAGCGTATGGAGAGTTTAATAATGGAGATATTATTGAAAATAAACCTATTGGGTTTCCAGGTGAAAACAATTCTTTAAAAGCTTATTCTAATCTCTTCTATTGGGCTCATGCCACTGCTAAAGTGGATAGTACAATAGGACTGCACCCTCACAAAGGATTCGAAATAATGACCTTTGTTTTGGATGGAGAGATTAAACATTATGATACATTAATTGAAAAATGGATTGATTTAAAAAAAGGAGACATTCAACTCATTCAATCTGGATCTGGCATTTCTCACTCTGAGCATATGCAGAAAGATAGCTCGATTTTTCAGATTTGGCTTGACCCAGATATTAGCAAAACGATACAACAGAAAGCAAATTATCAAGATTTTAAATCAGATAGCTTTATTGAAACAAATAACATCACCAAACTTGTTGGAAAGAGATGCCCAATTGAAGTTGAAAGTCAAGATATAGAAATTTTTAGAGTATCAATCGAAGAAAATTTTAAAATGGATATAGAGCCAGCTTACTTCTACTCCATTTATCTAATTAGTGGTAATGCAAGTATAAATAGTAAAATTTTAGAAAAAAATGACTTCATTAAAATTTATGATGAAGAAAGAATTGAATTTAATGCAAATCAAAAATGTGAGTTTTTTATTATTAAATCCCCAAAAGAAACAAGTTATAAAACCTACATTTAGATTAAAAACCTAATATATCCTCTTCATTAAAATCAACAAATAATCTAGAGCCTTTTTTGATATTTGTATTGTGATACAAATTAATAACATCACTACCTAACTTAGCTGATATGCGATATTTTTCTCCAAGATAAAAAGAATTCTTTACCTCAATATCATATATTGATTTTTCGACTATTTTAATATTCTCCGGCCTTATGTATCTTTTTTTATTTTGTATTGCCAATGATGTTACATCACCAAAAAGCTGAGCCGTAGATAAATTTTTTGGGTGATTATAAATATTTTCAGGAGTATCAATCGCATCAATTTTCCCATCGTTTATAATCATGATTTTATCAGAAATTTCAAGAGATTCTTCAATATCATGATTTACAATAATAGTAGTAAGATTAGACTCCTTAATAATATCGAATACAATTTCCTTAACATATTTTTTATTTACAGTATCCAAATTACTAAATGGCTCGTCCAATAAAAGAAGGTCTGGATTTCTAATTAAAGAACGTACAACTGCAGCTCTTTGATTTTCTCCCCCTGAAAGCTCAAATGGAAATCTTTTAACTAAACTTTTTAACTCTGTCTTTTCAAGTAAAAAATCTAATTTTTTCTTGTCATAAGTAGACATATTAAACAATATATTGTCTAATACATTAATATGAGGAAATAAAGGACTTTCTTGAAAAACATATGATATTTTTCGATTATTTGCTTCAAGACTATCAATATTACTATTATTTAAAATAATATCACCAGAATTAATATCACATAAACCTGCTATACATTTAAGCAATGTAGATTTTCCAATACCGCTTGTACCAATTAATGAAATAATCTCTCCCTTTTCTTGGCTAAAAGAAATATTTTCAAGCACAAGCTTTGAAGCATATTTTTTACTTAAATTATTTACTTGTAAAAACATTTTTTTTGTTTAAAAAAGTTGAGACATAAACTAGCATAAAACTACAACATAATATTAAAGTAAAAGAATATAAGCTTGAATATGCTAACATTTCCTCTGTAGCATATTCATAAGTTTGAGTAGCTAGCGTTTCAAAATTAAAAGGCCTTAAAATTAGCGTAACTGGGAGCTCCTTAAGGATATCTATAAAAACTAGAATAAAAGCTGAAAAAAGTGCTTGCTTATTTAACGGTAATATTATCTTATAAAATAATTTAAGCGGATTTAATTGTAGTGACAAGGCTTGATCATCATAAGTTTTTGGCTGTCTTTTTAAACTTGTTTCTAAAGGAAAAATAGCAACAGAAATAAACCTAAAGATGTATGCATAGATTAACAATAAAATTGTACCCATTAAAAAAGAATAGCTATCTCCAAAATATCTTATTAATAACATTAGTGCTAGTCCTATAACTGCACCAGGAACTGCGTATCCTGTAGTTAAAACTTTGATTATTGAACTTATAAATTTATTTTTTGTTAATCTCTTTACATTTAAAATATAAAAAGCAATTATAACAATGATTAGAGAAGAAATAAACCCAACATAAATAGAGTTTTTAAAAAGTTCAAATAAGTGATGAAAATCATAACTAAAAAAATTAGTGATAATATTAGAAAGTATAAATAGAAGTGGAATAATAAATCCTAAAATAAATGGTATCGAAACTATAAAGAGGGAAAAGCATTTAGAAAAGTTAGAATTGAAATATAGTATTGACTCATCATTTGATTTAATATGGTAACTTAATTTCTCATCTCTTTTTTTCAAAATATTTCCAATAAAAACAAATAAGAGAACCAAAAGTAGAAGTACAAAAGACAGAATGATTGCGAAGGATTTATTATCAAGAGAAAACCAGTATTTAAAAATACCTACAGAGAAAGTATTTATTCCAAAATAATTTACAGCCCCATACTCATTAAGAATTTCCATGACAACAAGAATTAAACCAGAAAAAATTCCAGAAATAGATAATGGTAATATTACTTTAATAAAAGTTGAAAACTTTGAAAGCCCCAAACTTTTAGAAAGATCCATATAAGTTGACCCTATTAATGAAAATGATATTCTCGAAGTTGTATATACGTATGGATAAAGTGCAAGAGCTAAAAAAAATGACAACCAACTTAAAGTAAGCACATCAAACTGATCTAAATCAAATAAAGATTGTATTAATCCATTATAACCCAAAAGATCGCTATAAGTGAAGGCCATTATATAGCATGGAATAGCTAAAGGCAAAATCAATAATATATCTAAAATTCTTTTATACTTTATTTTATAGAAGCTAACTATAAAGGCAGGAAAAACAGCAAATATCAAGCAAAAAAAACAAGTCAACAGAACTAGTTTAGAAGTCTGAGAAAAAAAATCAAATAGATTACTATTTATTATTCTACTAGATTCAGCTAGGCTAATGCTAAGAGTCTCAGATAAAATAAACAGAATTGGCATAGTGATTACTATGCCAATTAATAATACAGATAAAATTAAAAATGAATTTTTTTTGATTACTTCCAATTTGATTTTTCAAAAATTTCAACAGCTTTTTTTCTAAATGAACCAAGCCTGTTAAGGTCTAAATTATCTATTTTAAACTCACCCCATTTAGAAATAATGTTGGACGGCTTTACATTTGTATTAACCGGATATTCATAGCTATTATTGGTATAATATTCTTGAGCATATTCAGAGGTTAAAAACTTCATTAATGATTTGGCATTATTAGCATTGGGAGCAGTTTTTAAAAGACCTATACCTGAAATATTTACATGAGCACCTCTTTGACCTTCAGCTTGATTTGGAAAAAACACATTGACGGACTCCCCAACTTTGCGATCAAGACTATCTTCTGAAGACATTAAAAGACCAATATAATAAGAATTAACAATGGCAATATCACCAACATTTGCTGAGATTGCTCGAACCTGATCTCGATCGTTACCTTTTGGATCTCTAGCAAAATTTGCAACTATTTTATTTGACCAATCAATAGCATACTCTTCTCCTTCATGGGCTATTATTGATGACATTAATGCCTGATTGTATGCATTTGTAGAAGTTCTAACTAATATTCTATTTTTCCATTTAGAATCTGTTAAGGCATTATAAGTAGATAATTCAGAAGGAGATACTCTATCTTTATGATAAACTATTACTCTTGATCTATAAGTAATAGGCAGCCAATACTCATTTACGTCTAATAAACTTGGATTAATTGTTT
>JBJKXM010000017.1:0-53013 GCA_045561575.1 Flavobacteriales bacterium | reverse complement strand
AAAATAGTATCAGAAAAAACTTGATATTCATCTAGCCAAATTATTGGTTTTTTAAATAATGTAATGGTAGAATCTATGGTTCTATACATTAGTGAGTCACATGTACCAATAAGATTTTCATTGTTAAATTTTACATTATTATAAGAAAGTAATTTATTATCACCATTTATTTGATAGTTTTCAAATATTTCTGAAGTAATAAATAATGTATCTAAATTTGAAATTAGCTGAAGCGAAGGGTTTTTTTGAAAAACCATTCTATCTTTATCTTCAAAAAAATCTGCTTGACCTCCCTTAATTATAAAGTTATTGATTGTATCCGTTAAAACAACATTGCCAAGTGTATTAACAGTGTTTTTATTGTTATAATAGTAAATACTATCAGCTTTTACTGTGAAATCACTTGATGCAATATATGGGTTCTTAAAAAATTCAGCTGAATTAGTATATAAATACCCTTCTTCACAATAAATTGTTTTGTCATTAAAAAAAATAAAGCTAGGCCCACTTAACTGATTTGCATTAGTTTCTTCATTAGAAATTAGATTATCTGTATTTAGGTTATAATTTTCTGTTTTTAAAATTACAGAATCCACAAAATAGTAGGTTCTTTTGTTTAAAAGGTATATTCCTTTGTTTGATTGTATGTCTTGATTGTTGTTAATAATTCTACTTCTTGAATTATACTGTATTTTTTCTTCTTCTAAATTAAATTCTAATTTATTTGTTGTTAGTTTACTTTCATTATTAATTAAAACTACATTTTTGGAAATAATAGCTATATTATTTTCTCCATCATAATTTAGTTTTTCACCATATAAATTTAGATTTTTATCCTTTACAATCTTTACGTTGCTATAGGCTATTATTTTTTCATTTTGAGAGTAATAATGAGCTGAATCACAATACATGTTTGTTTTATTGTGAAATATGTTAACATTGCCTAATAATCTCCAGTAATCAGGGTGTTTTTCATTATTTATATATGTAAAGTCGGCATTTTTAATATCAATTTTTTTCTTTTCTTGTGAATAAGTATTTAAAGAAAAGTAAAATGAAAAAAATATAAAAAAGATTATTTTCAAGCTTATCTGAAAAGTGTTTGTTTTCTGTCTGGTCCTACAGAAATAATTTTGATAGGAACCTCAAGTTGATTCTCTAAATACTTAATATAATCATGAACCTCTGTTGGGGCTTCGTTTAAATCGTTAATTTCCATTAAATTTTTATCCCAACCTCTTAACTCCTCATATACAGGAGTGAGTTTATCATTGTCTTCAAAAGGCAAATAATCAATTTTTTGATTATTACAATCTATGTAATGTGTACAAACTTTGATTGTTTTAATACCTGAGAGAACGTCGGATTTCATCATCATTAATTGCGTAACACCGTTGATATTAATCGCATACTTTAAGGCTGGAAGATCAATCCAACCACATCTTCTTGCTCTTCCAGTTGTTGCTCCAAATTCATTTCCAACTCTACCCAAATGTTCTCCAATATCATCATTTAGCTCAGTTGGGAATGGACCACTACCAACGCGAGTACAGTAGGCTTTAAAAATGCCAAACACATCAGAAATTTGATTTGGAGCTATTCCAAGTCCTGTACAGGCACCAGCAGTAATAGTATTTGATGATGTGACAAAAGGATATGATCCAAAATCAATATCAAGTAATGTTCCTTGAGCTCCTTCAGCAAGTATTTTTTTTCCTTCTTTTAAATTTTGATGAATATAATGTTCACTATCTATGTGTTTGAATTTTTTTATTGTTTCTAGGCTATTCATCCATGTTGATTCTAATTCGTCCAAATTATACTCAAAATCATAAAATTTGAGGAGTTGTAGGTGTTTGTTTTTGAGTTTATTGTACTTCAAATCAAAATCACTAGAGTTTATATCACCAACTCTTAATCCATTTCTTCCAGTTTTATCCATATAAGTTGGGCCTATTCCTTTTAAGGTTGATCCTATTTTATTTTTGCCTTTTGCTTTTTCAGAAGCTGCGTCTAAGAGCTTGTGAGTTGGAAGAATTAAGTGAGCCTTTTTTGAAATAAGTAGTTCAGATATTTCTAAATTTAATTTATCAATTGAATTAATTTCATTTTCAAATATTACTGGGTCTATAACAACACCATTACCAATTAAATTTACAATTCCTTTATGAAAAATACCTGATGGTATTGTGTGTAAAACATGTTTTATGCCATCAAATTCTAATGTGTGTCCAGCATTAGGTCCACCTTGGAATCTAGCAATTATATCGTAGTTTTTTGTTAAAACATCTACAATTTTACCTTTTCCTTCATCACCCCACTGTAAACCAAGGAGTACATCTGCTTTTGCCATATATTTACTTATTTAAACAACTCTTTTCATCTAAGCATTTTCCATAAAAATTCAGAGAATGCCTTGATATTTTAAAATTCATATCATTTTCAATAAAGTTCATTATACCTTGTAATCTTGGGTCACAAAATTCAATAACTTTATCGCAATTTGTACAGATTAAATGATCATGCTGCTTGTTGAAATATGATTTTTCAAATTGAGCATGAGATTTGCCGAATTGGTGTTTTCTTACTAAACTGCATTGTAGCAACAATTCAATGGTATTATAAAGAGTGGCTCTACTAACTCTATATTTTTGGTTTTTCATTTTAATATACAAAGATTCAATATCAAAATGACCATCATTGTTATAGATTTCATTTAATATAGCATAACGCTCGGGTGTTTTTCGTTGATTATTTTTTATTAAATAATCAGTAAAAATTTCTGTTACTTCACTAATTAAATCTTTTTTTTTGCTCATTTCTTTAAAAATTTAAAAATAATTAAAAACATTTTTTTTTGATACTTTTTTTAAAATTTATGCTTTAATATCTTTGGTATGTTTATAAGTTCTTGAAATATTTACTATTCCTTCAATTTTTTCTAGCTTTTTAGTAATCTCATTTAAGAACGTATCATTATGTACTTTTAGTGTAATATCTCCTTCAAAAACTCCATCATTAGTATTAATATTAATAGATTTAATATCGACATTTAATTGTTTTGATATTATCTGTGTAACTTTATTAACAAGTCCAACACTGTCTATGCCATTAATTTTTAAATTTGCTGTAAAATCAATATTTTCTTTTAGAGTCCATCTAGCTTTCATTATTCTGTATGCATAATTTGCTCTTAATTCTATTGCATTTGGACAATCTTCTCTGTGAACTTTTAATCCATCAACAATTGATAGAAATCCAAAAATATTATCACCTGGAATAGCATTGCAACATCCTGCGATTTTATAATCTAATATTTCATCATCATCATTAAAAACAATAATTTTATTTTCTTTATTGTCTTTAGAGACAAATCGAGTTTTGTAAATTCTATTTTTTATATTTTGATACCATCCAGCATTCTTTAGATTTACAAATTCTTTAATTTCAGGATTTGAAATTTGACCATTACCAAATTGAAAATATAATTCTTGTGAACTTGAAGATTTAAAATGTTTTATTAATTCATCTTCAGTATTTCTGTTTAGCTTTATTCTAAGATGTCTTAATTTTCTTTCTGCAAGTTCCTTACCTAATTCAGCTATAATTTTTTCTTCTTTTTTTAGAGCACTTTTAATTTTTGACCTTGCTTGAGATGTAGCAACAAACCTTAACCAATCTTTTCTTGGTGATTGTTTTTTTGAAGTGATAATTTCAACCTGATCTCCACTTGACAAAATATGACTAAGTGGAACTAACTTTCCATTTACTTTCACTCCTAAGCACGTCATTCCAATTTGAGTATGAATTTCAAATGCAAAATCTAATGCCGTTGATCCTTTTGGTAGTGTTTTTAGATCACCCTTGGGAGTAAATACATATATTTCACCTGAAAATAAATTTAATTTGAAATCATCAATAAATTCTATAGCGTTTGATTCAGGATTTTCGAGAAGAGCACTAATTTTACTAATCCAAATATCAAGACCACTAGTCTTAATTCCTTCATTTTTATAATGCCAATGTGCTGCATATCCTTTTTCAGCAATCTCATCCATTCTCTTACTTCTAATTTGGACTTCAACCCATTTTCCTTCGTCTCCCATTACTGTAGTATGAAGAGATTCATAACCATTTACTTTTGGGGTAGAAATCCAATCTCTTAATCTATCTGGATTTGGTCGATAAAAGTCTGTAACTATTGAATATATTTTCCAACAATCAGATTTTTCATTTTGAATATCACTATCAACAATTATTCTAATAGCAAATTTGTCAAAAATGTTGTCAAAATTAACTTTCTTATGCAGTATTTTCTGTCTTATTGAATAGATTGATTTTGGTCTTCCTTTTATTGTTGTTTTAAGTCCTTCATTTTTTAGAACATTTTTAATTGGAAGGGAAAATTTTTTGATATACCTATTTCTACTTATTTTGGTTTCATTTAACTTTAAAGAAATTGCTTTATATATTTCAGGTTTTGTGAATTTTAATCCTAAATCTTCAAGTTCAGTTTTTATTGGATATAGACCAAGTCTGTGAGCTAGTGGAGCATATAAATAAAGTGTTTCTGATGCAATCTTTAATTTTTGCTGTTTGGACATGGCATCAAGAGTTCTCATATTATGCAGTCTATCTGCTAACTTAATTAGAATAACCCTTACATCATCAGAAAGAGTTAGTAACATTTTTCTAAAATTTTCAGCTTGTAAAGACACTTTTTGATCAAACACATCAGAAATTTTTGTTAACCCATCAATTATTGATGCAATTTTATTTCCAAATAACTTGTTTATATCTTCAATTGTGTAGTTTGTATCTTCAACAACATCGTGAAGTAAGGCACATATTATTGATGTAGTTCCTAGTCCAATTTCTTTTGCACATATATGTGCAACAGCAATTGGATGTAAAATGTAGGGTTCCCCAGATTTTCTTCTAATATTTTCATGAGCCTTTACAGCTAAATTAAAGGCTTTTCTTATTTCTTTTTTATCCTTTTTATCTGTTTTATCATTACAAGCTCTTAAAAGAGCTCGGTACCTATTAATTATTTCTTTATTCTCTATTTCTAAATCAACAGGATTCATAATTTTAATATGCAAATATTTTGTAATTGCTCATTAACTCATTTACTTTTTGTTTGATTGTTTTGAGTTTACTTTCATCTTGATAATTTACAATAGTTTCATCAATTAAGTTAACAATTTCAGGTATTACATTTCCTTTAATTCCTCTTGTTGTTATAGCAGGTGTTCCAAATCTAATTCCAGATGTAACAAAAGGAGATTTAGTATCAAAAGGAACCATGTTTTTATTAGCAGTAATATCTGCTTTAACAAGTGCTAATTCAGCTTCTTTTCCAGTAATATTTTTATTTGTCAAATCAATTAACATACAATGGTTTTCTGTTCCACCAGAGATTATATTATAGTTTTTTTCTACAAGAGATTCTGCCATTATTTTTGCATTTGATATAACTTGTTTTGAGTAATCAACAAATGAACTGTCTAGTGCTTCACCAAATGCAATAGCCTTAGCAGCAATAATATGTTCTAATGGACCTCCTTGCGATCCAGGAAAAACTCCAGAGTTTAATAAAGTTGACATTAGTTTGTTTTCGCCCTTCATATTTTTTTCTCCAAAAGGATTCTCAAAATCTTTTCCCATCATTATCATTCCACCTCTAGGACCTCGTAAAGTTTTATGAGTGGTGGTGGTTAAAATATGACAATGATTAGCAGGGTTATTTAAAAGTTTTGCTGCAATTAAACCGGCTGGATGCGCAATATCTGCTAATAATATTGCATTAACACTATCTGCAACTTCTCTAAATTTTTTATAGTCCCAATCTCTAGAATAAGCAGATCCCCCACAAATAATCATTTTTGGTTTTTCCTTATTTGCAACTTCTTCTAACATCTCATAGTCAATTAATCCAGTTTCTTTATCAACATTATAAAATGATGTTTTATATAGCTTTCCTGAAAAATTTACTGGAGAACCGTGAGTAAGATGGCCTCCGTGTGCCAAATTAAATCCTAAAATCTTATCACCTGCATTTAAACATGCAAGCATTACAGCAGAATTTGCTTGAGAACCAGAGTGTGGTTGAACATTTACATACTCTACTCCAAATAATTCTTTGGCTCTATCAATAGCAATTTGTTCAATTTGATCAACAATCTCGCATCCACCATAATATCTTTTTCTTGGATATCCTTCTGCATATTTGTTAGTTAAACATGAACCTGCGGCTTTCATAACATTTGGACTTACAAAATTTTCAGAAGCAATTAGTTCAATCCCATTTTTTTGTCTTAAATCTTCTTTATTTATTAATTCAAATATTTGTTGATCATTCTTCATTTTTGATTTTTTTTTAATTTCGTACTCAATAACAAATATAGATTTTTTTATGAACAGAATTAGTGATCTTTTTAAAATAAAATACCCTATAATTCAAGGAGGAATGGTTTGGTGTAGTGGTTGGCGTTTAGTGAGTGCTGTTAGTAATAATGGTGGTCTTGGATTAATAGGTTCTGGATCTATGTATCCAGATGTTTTAAGAGAACATATTAAAAAATGTAAGAAAGCTACAACTCGTCCTTTTGGTGTTAATTTACCTTTGCTGTATCCAAACATTGAGGAACACATAAATACTATTCTAGAAGAAAAGGTTAAAATTGTTTTTACCTCAGCTGGAAGCCCAAAAAAATATACTCAGATACTGAAAGATAATGGTATTACAGTAGTTCATGTTGTTGCTAATCAAAAATTCGCATTAAAGTGTGTAGATGCTGGAGTCGATGCTATTGTTGCAGAAGGTTTTGAAGCTGGTGGACATAATGGTATAGAAGAAATAACTACTATGTGTTTGATTCCTCAAATTAAATCTATTGTTGATATTCCCTTAATTGCTGCTGGAGGGATAGGTTCCGGAAAGTCAATTTTAGCTGCAATGTCATTAGGTGCAGATGCGGTTCAAATAGGTAGTTTATTTGCTGCAAGTAAAGAATCATCAGCGCATATTAATTTCAAAAATAAAATAATAGAATCTAATGATGGAGATACCGTACTTACATTAAAAGAAATTACTCCTGTAAGATTATTAAAAAATGATTTTTATTTTCAAATTGAAAATGCTTATAGAAATAATGCTTCAGTAGAAGTTCTTAAAGATATTTTATCAAAGGGTAGGGCTAAGAAGGGAATTTTTGAAGGAAATATTATAGATGGCGAATTAGAAATTGGACAAATATCTTCTTCTATTTCACAAATTCAATCAGTTGATCAAATATTTAAAAAATTAATTGATGAATTTAATTCTAAGATTGATTATTTAAAAGATATAAGATTATAGTATACTTTTCTTATGCAATTGTTCTAATAATATTTATAATTTGTAAGTTTGTAAAAAAGGTTTTATGAGGAAAATTTTAATTTCAATTTTTTGTGTTTTAATTTCATTTAATTCTTTTTCTTCACATTTAATGGGTGGTGAAATTACATGGGAATGTTTGAAATCTGGACCTGATGTAGGTAAATATGTATTTACAATGAAGGTTTATAGAGATTGTTCAGGGATTACTGTCTCTACAATCACACAAGTTATTCAAGTGTGGAACCATCCTTCAGTTACTGGAATTGATGTTGATTTTGTTCTTCAACAAGATGTTTCTCCAACTTGTGATCCTGTTGCAAGTGGTAACCCACAGCTTAATTGTGCATCTAGTGATCCTGGATCCGTTGAAGAATATATTTTCCAATCTCAACCTGCATCTCTTCCTGGTGTACCGCCAACAGCTGGTTGGCAATTTACCTGGGATAATTGTTGTAGAAATGCTGCGATAACAAACGTAACAAATCCATCGTCAGCTGGATTTACTCTTAGAGCATCAATGTATCCTTTTGTTGATCCTACAACTGGAATTCCAACTCCAGCTGAACCTTGTTTTGATTCATCTCCTGAATTTAAAGAACAACCTAAAACTATTTTATGTACCGGTTTCCCCTTTTCATATAGTCATAACGCATTTGATGAGGAATTGGATGAGTTAGTATATTCTTGGGGTGAGCCTTTAGATGATTTTTTAGCTACATACAATCCACCCGTTGATCCAATGCCATTAGTTTTTAATGCACCCTACACAGTTTCATCACCACTTCCTGGTAGTCCTACTTTAGATGGAGCTACAGGTGAAGTTTCATACAATGCAAATATTTCAGGAAATTTTGTAACGTGTATTAAAGTTCAATCTTGGAAATGTGATCAATTGGTTGCTGAAATTTACAGAGAAGTACAAGTAGTTTTAATTTCTTGTCCAACTATGCCTGCTTCACCTATTCCAAATAATCCTCCTGAAGTTAGTGCGCCATTTTTAGATTCTCTTACAGGAGCACCTACTTATGATACTACAGTTTTTGCTGGCTCTCTTGTTGAATTTGTAATAGATGGAATTGATAATGATTTATATAATGGTGTTACACCTCAAGAACTTGTTATGGAAGTTTCAGGTGGTCAATTTGCAGATGATTTTCAAACGGTATCTAACTGTTTAAATCCACCTTGTGCAACTTTTAATAATGCTGCAGGTGTGCCTGCTCCATTTAGTAATTTTGGAACGGTTTCAGGAATTTTTAGATGGCAAACTTCTTGTAACCATATTGCTGCAAATGTTGGTTGTGGTCAAACTTCTAATGTTTTTACATTTTTGATAAAAGTATATGATGATTTTTGTCCTGCCAACGGTATAAAATTTGCTACAATTAAAGTTACTGTACTACCTTTGCCAGTTGATATTTCTCCTGATATTAGATGTGTTTCAGTTCAAGAGAATGGTGACGTTCAAATTTCTTGGGAACATATCCCATCTGCTCCTCAAAGTACAGTCTATTCATTATATCACTCAAATAATGAAAATGGTCCATTTACTTTTGTTGATAGTATTTATTTTCCTGATGACACTTATTTACATTCTGGAGTTGATGCTAACCAACAATCTCAATTTTATTATTTAACTTCTTTGTCTTCATGTGCTGATGAATCTGACCCTTCTGACACTCTACAAACTATATTTTTGGATGTTACATCTATAAATGCAGAAACAGAAGCAGACATGAATTGGAACTTTATTCATATTCCTAATCTAACTACCTCAGCTTCTGAATTTGACATTTATGCATTAGATGGTAATTTAGTTTGGCAAAATGTTGGAAATACTTCAAACAATAATTATATTTTTCCTGCCCAGACATGTAACTCTTTACAACAACTTTATGTAAGTTTAACTGATGATAATGGATGTGTTTCAAATTCTTCAATTAATGGAGCAATTTTGAAGGACACTATCAGTCCAAATAGACCACAAATTAGTGATGTTTCTGTAGATTCAAATGGAAAATCAGTTATTTCTTGGACCTCATCATCAACTGATGTTGATGTATATGCTATCTATATACTTGATGAATTTGGTTCTTGGATAACACTTGATTCCGTTTACGGATTTAATAACAACTCATATACATTTAATTCTTCTGATGCAATTAATAATTATGAAACTTTTAGTGTGAGATCTATTGATAGTTGTGGTAATTCAAGTATTAGGAGTATTGAACACAATTCTATGAATATAATTTCAAAGATTGATGTTTGTGATCTGTCAATTAATTTTAATTGGAATCCATACATTAATTTTAAAGATGATTTAAGTCATTACAAAATTTTCATAAATACAACTGATCAAAATGGAAATATTACTTATGACTCTATTAGAACAAATAATTTATCCTATGAAATTAATTCCATAAATAGAGGTTATAATTATTTCTTTTATGTAGTTGCATATAATGGAGATTCAACTTTGATGGCAATGTCAGATCAAGTAAACTATCTAGTTACTCTTCCTGGAGAGCCAAAATTTAATTATATTGATTATGTTTCTGTAGATAATGATAATAATAGTGTTGAAATTAATTGTTTAGTTGATAAAGATGCAATCATTGATAGATATTTAATATATAGGTCTTTTGAAGATTTAAATAATTTCTCAGAAATAGGAAGTGTACCTTTTAATAATAGTTCAACAATTAATTATATGGATTACAGTGCTAATCCTGATGAAAATTTTTATAAATATCAAGTTTTTCCTGTTGATACATGTAATAAAATATTAAATGCGCCGTCTGTATACCAATCTATAAATGATACATCATATGGCCAAACAATCTTCTTACAAACTGAAATAAACAAAGATTATGGTGATGATCCTCAATATTTTGAGCAGTATACAAATACTTTAAATTTTAATGAATATGATAAATGGCTTGGAGAAGTTGTCGAGTATCAACTTTATAGATCTGTAAACAGAGAGGATTTTGATGTATTGCCACTATATATTTTTGATAGAGTCAACAATCCAGATGAAGAACTTACGTACATAGATATAGTAACAGAGTTTGGTGATGGTAATGGTAGGTTCTGCTATTACATAAAAGCTATTGAAGGTAATAATAACCCTTATGGACCTGTAATTGAAGGAAGTTATTCTAATATTTCATGTGTTTCTCAAACTCCAATTTTATTTGTTCCATCTTCATTTACTCCAAATGGAGATGAACATAATGAGATTTTTAAACCAATTACAAATTTTGTTTCTGAAATTGGATATGAATTTTCTATATATTCCAGAAACGGATCTCAACTATTTACAACCAATGATCCTCAAAAAGGATGGGATGGAACTTTTCTAGGGAAATTTGTTCAAAATGATAATTATGTATATCACATTTCATATATAAATGGGGTAGGTGATTTGACTGAAAAAGTACAGGTTTTTACTTTAATAAGATAAAAAATAACTCTAATTATAAAATTAGTAGACTAATAAAGCACTAATTTCTGAAGTAATTCGTTAGTTTTGCAGAATTTTATTTGTTAAATTATGGGAAATACAAAATTATTAAAAGAGGGATTAACATATGATGATGTTCTTGTAGTTCCTGCATATTCAGAAGTTCACCCTAATGAAGTTTCAACAAAGACTTTTTTTTCTAAAAATATTAAACTAAACCTTCCTATAGTCTCTGCAGCAATGGATACAGTTACTGAGTCTAAAATGGCTATTGCAATTGCTCAGGAAGGAGGGATTGGAGTTTTACATAAAAACATGAGTGTCGAAGCTCAAACTAAAGAAGTTAGAAAAGTTAAAAGATCTGAAAGTGGAATGATTCAAGATCCAATTACTTTAGATATAAATGCTAATGTTGGTGATGCTTTTAAACTAATGAAAGAAAATAAGATTGGTGGTATTCCAATTGTTGGAAAAAATAATTTACTATTAGGAATTGTTACAAACAGAGACCTTAGATTCGAAAAAGATCATAATTTAAGTATAAAAGAAGTTATGACTTCAAATAATCTTGTTACAACTTTAATAAATGATTTAGAAAAAGCTGAAAACATTCTTAAAAGTAACAAAATTGAAAAATTACCTATTGTTGACAAAGATAATTGTCTAGTTGGTTTAATCACTTTTAAAGACATAATTAAAAATAGAATGCGTCCTAATGCTTGCAAAGATAAGTACGGTAGATTGAGAGTTGCTGCTGCTGTTGGCGTCACAAGTGATGTGTTGGATAGAATTCAATCTTTAATAAATGCTAATGTAGATGCAATTGTTATTGATACTGCCCATGGGCATTCAAAAAATGTTTTAGATGTAGTTAAAAAAGTTAAATCTAATTATTCTTCAATTGACATAGTAGTAGGAAACATAGCAACAGCAAAAGCTGCAGAGGATCTAATTAAGGCAGGTGCAGATGCTGTTAAAGTTGGTATTGGACCTGGCTCTATTTGTACTACAAGAGTAATTGCTGGCATTGGTGTACCTCAGTTAACCGCTGTAATGGATGTTTATGAAGTTACTCAAAAACATAACATCCCATTAATTGCAGATGGTGGAATTAGATACTCAGGTGATATTGTAAAGGCAATGGTTGCAGGAGCAAGTTCAGTAATGCTTGGTTCAATAATTGCAGGAGTAGAAGAAGCTCCAGGAGAAACAATAATTTTCGAAAGTAGAAAATATAAAACTTATAGAGGAATGGGGTCAATTGATGCAATGCAACAAGGATCAAAGGATAGATATTTTCAAGATCATGAAGATGATTTAAAAAAGCTTGTTCCTGAAGGAATTGTTGGTAGAGTTGCATACAAAGGTCATTTGTCAGAAGTAGTTCATCAAATGACTGGTGGACTAAAGGCAGGAATGGGATATTCTGGTGCAGAAAATATCCAAAAATTAAAAGATGCAGAATTTATTAAAATAACAAGTGCTGGAGTTATTGAGAGTCATCCACATGATGTTACTATTACTAGAGAAGCTCCAAATTACAGTAGATAAAAAGAAAGACATGAAGAAATATACTATACTATTATTATTAATATTTAATATTAACCTGTTTTCTCAAGAAGTTTTACTTGAAATAGAAAATGAAAAAGTTTCATTAGATGAATTTACACATATCTTTAATAAAAATAATGATAACGAGCAAATCAATAAACAATATTTAGATGAATATATTGAGTTATTTATAAATTTTAAATTAAAGGTAAAAGAAGCAAAAAACCTAGGATATGATACAGTTCCAACATTTATTGAAGAATTGGAAGGATACAGAAAACAATTGGCAAGACCATACCTAAGAGATGATAATTTTAATGATGAATTATTTGATGAAGCATTAGATAGAATTCAGTATGATATTAATGCAAATCATATTTTAATTAATATTAATAATGAAAATAATGATGAAGCTTTTAATAAAATAAATGATATCAGGAAACAAATATTAAATGGTAATATTTCATTTGAAGATGCTGCTGTTAAATATTCTGATGATAAATCTGCTATAGAAAACCAAGGTAATTTAGGCTATTTTACTGCTTTTATGATGGTCTATGATTTTGAAACAGCTGCTTATACTACTCCAATTGGTGATATTTCTCAACCTATTAAAACAAAGTACGGTTATCATATTATTAGAGTAAATGATAAAAGAAAAGCTGTTGGTGAAAGGAAAGTAGCACATATTATGTTTAAAACTGGAAAAAATGCAAAAGCTGACAAGCTAAATGATGCCAAAAACAAAATAACAGAAACTTATGATCTTCTTGTTAAAGGAGATAGATTTGCTGAAGTTGCAGAGAGATTCTCAGAAGATAGATCTACAGCTGTAAAGGGAGGTATTTTACCCCCTTTTGGTGTAGGTAAAATGGTTCCTGAATTTGAAAATCAAGCATTCAAACTTGAAAAAATTGGTGATTTTTCACAACCATTTCAAACTGATTTTGGCTGGCATATTATTATGCTAATAGAAGATTATCCAATTATTCTTAATGATGATCTTTATTTAAAAGTTAAAACTGGTATTGAAAGAGATTCTAGAAGTAAATTAAGTACTGAATATATGGCGAAAAAATTAAAAGATCAATATAGTTTAAAAGTATTTAAAGAAAATTTCAATTCTCTTAGAAGAGCAGCAGTAAAAGATGTTGAAAAAAGTATCTGGGATGGTAACAATGCATTAGAATTGGATAATCCACTTTTCAAGATTGAATCTATGATTTTTTATCAAAACGATCTAACTGACTATATCTTAAAAAATCAAAAAAACAACAATAATTTTGACAATCTTTATTTAGAGTTTCTTGATAAGAGTCTCTTTACTTATGAAGAAAGTCAATTGGAAAACAAATACCCTGAATTTAAAGTATTATTAAATGAATACAGAGAAGGTATTTTGCTTTTTGATTTAACAAATAAAAATGTTTGGAAAAAAGCTGTTGATGATTCTTTAGGATTGTCTGAATACTTTAATTCAAATATTGATAACTATAAATGGGAAGATAGGGTAAGTGCATCTATATATACATGTTTAGATTTGCCTACTGCTAGAAAAGTTAAGAGTTTGATTTATAGACTCAATAGAGGTAATATTGATAATGCATCTATATTAGAAAAAATTAACAAAGAATCAGCTTTAAATCTAAATATAGAAACTAAGAATTATACAAGAGGAGATAATAAATTTATTGATTCTGTTAATTGGAAAAAAGGTATAAGTAAAGATTTGAAAAATGATAATGGAGATTATGTAATAATTAACATTACTGATGTTCTGCCTGCTGGTGTAATGCAATTAAGTGACGTCAAAGGTAAAGTCATTTCTGATTATCAGAAATACTTAGACGATCAATGGATTTCATTTTTAAGAAAAAAATATAATTATTCAGTAAATAAAGATTTATTGTATACATTAATTAAGTAATTCTGTGAGAATATTTTTTTCAATAATTTCATTTTTAATTATTTTAAGTTCTTGTCAAAAAAAATCTGAAGATAGTATACTTGCTGAAGTATATGATTATACTTTGTTTTATGATGATGTTATATATAACTTACCTTCTAATATCTCAGATACCAATTCTTATTTAAATAAGTATGTTGATGATTGGGTTTCTAAAAAAGTTTTATTAAACCAAGCATACATTAATATAGATGATAATACAGATGAGTTAGAAAAAAAAGTTTCTGATTATAAAAACTCACTTTTAATTTATGAGTATCAACAAAGGCTTATTGATCAAAATTTTGACACTACAGTTCTTTTAGATGATTTAATAAATTATTACAATAATAATATTAATGAGTTTAGGCTAGATCAAGATATATTTAAAGGTCGTTATATAATAATTGATAAAAATGCTCCAAATATTAAAAGTCTTTATAAATTATTTAGATCTAATGACGATACTGATATTGATGAAATGGTAAGTTACTGTATGCTATATGCAAAAGAGTATTTTATAAATGACTCTATTTGGAATTATTTTAATCCTATAAAGCAAAAAATGCCTAAATCTGTATCAGCTCGAAATATTTTTTACTCTAAAAGAAAATATGAGATTATTGAAGAGGATAATTTTATATATTTATTGCTTTTTAGAGAGTTTAAATTTAAAGGTGAAATCAGTCCTTTTTCTATTGAAAAAGAAAAAATTAAATCATTGATTCTTAATAAAAATAAAATGGATTATTTATTTAAAGTAGAAAATGAGTTAATTCAAAATGGAAAACTTAATAATGACATAAAAATTTTTAAATGAAAATAATCTTATTAAATATTTTATTATTTATATCTATTTTGTCACATGCTCAATCTATTGATAAAATTCAAGCTATTATAGGAAGTGAAATTTTATTAATATCTGATATTGAAAATCAATATAATCAAATTCTTAGTCAAGGTGTTATTGAAACTGAAGATATGAGATGTCAAATTGTTGATGAATTACTTCTTCAAAATTTTCTTATTCACCATGCAAAAATAGATAGTACAATTGAAATTGTTTCTGATGATATTGATGCAGAAATAAATAATAGAATTTCTTATTTTGAAAACCAACTAGGTTCACTAGAAAAAGTGGAATCTTATTTTAATAGAACTATTGAAAGTATGGAAGATGAACTTAGAATCATTGTAAAGGATCAGTTTTATACTCAAAAAAAACAAACTAAAATCATAAGTGATGTAAAGATTACTCCTAATGAAGTTAAAGATTTTTATAGAACTTTAAATAGCGAAGAAATTCCTATAGTTCCAACAAAGCTACAAATGTCTCAAATTGTTATTGAGCCTGAGCTTTCTGAAGATAAAAAGAATAGTATTAAGGAAAAATTAAATAGTTTTAGAAAAAGAATTTATAATGGTGAAGATTTCAAAGTTTTAGCGACCCTTTATTCAGATGATGTTGTATCTGCAAATAATGGTGGAGAATTAGGTTTTATGCAAAGGGGTGATTTGGTGCCAGAGTTTGAAAGAGCTGCTTTTAAGCTTAAAAAAGATGAAATTTCTGAAGTTGTTGAGTCAAAATTTGGATATCATATTATTCAAATGATTGAAAGGAGAGGAGAACAAATTAACGTTCGTCATATTTTAATTAAACCTAAGTTTTCATCATTATCTCTACAAAATGCAAGAGAAAATATAAATTCAATTAAGTCTGATTTAGATAGTTCCTTAATATCATTTAAAGATGCTTTACAAAAATATTCTGATGATGAAAGTAAAAACAATGGTGGATTAATTATTAATCCCAAAAATGGAACGACTTTTTTTACATTTGAAGAGTTAGATCCAAGTATTAGGTACATAGTTGAAAGAATGAATATTGGTGATATTTCTGACCCATCTTTATCAAAATCTCAAGACGGAACTCAAGCCACTTACAGATTAGTCAAGCTTAATAATAAGATTGAAGAGCATAAAGCCAACATCGTAGATGATTTTGATCTTTTAAAAGAATACGCATTATCTAATAAAAAACAAAGTGTTTTAGAAAAGTGGGTTAGTGATAATTTAGCAAATACATATATAAATATCTCAAATGATTTATCAGAATGTGCATGCTATAAAAAATGGATTAAATAATTATGGAAACGGATAAAGCAAATGTTGAGTTAGTAAATCAATTCGTTAACTCTTATCAAAATTTTAAGAAAGAAATCTCAAAGGTTATAGTAGGTCAAAATGATGTTGTTGATCAGGTTTTAATGTCAATTTTTTGCGATGGTCACTCTCTTTTAGTAGGTGTTCCGGGACTAGCAAAAACGCTACTTGTTCAAACAATTTCTAAATGTTTAGGTTTAAGTTTTAATAGAATTCAATTTACTCCTGATTTAATGCCGTCAGATATTGTAGGTTCTGAAATTTTAGATAATGACAGGCAATTTAAGTTTATTAAAGGTCCTATTTTTTCAAATATTATATTAGCTGATGAAATTAATAGAACTCCTCCAAAGACTCAAGCTGCCCTTTTAGAGGCAATGCAAGAAAAATCTATTACTAATTCTGGAAATCACTATCAGCTGGATAAACCGTTTTTTGTTTTAGCTACTCAAAATCCAATTGAACAAGAGGGAACCTACCCTTTACCAGAAGCTCAACTAGATCGTTTTATGTTTAATATAGTGCTTGATTACCCTAGCTATAAAGAAGAATTAGATATTGTTAAAAGAACAACTTCATATCAAAATATAAGTTTAAATAAAATTATGTCTTCAGATGAAATATTATCATTTCAAAATCTTATAAGATCTGTACCGATTAATAATAATGTTTTAGAATATGCAGTTTCTCTAGTAACTAAAACTAGACCTAATTCAAAAAATTCTGATGATATTGTTAATGAATATATTGAATGGGGAGCAGGTCCTAGAGCATCTCAATTTATGATTTTAGCAGCTAAATGTCATTGTTTACTAAATGGTAAGTTTACTCCTGATATTGAAGATGTTATGGCAATTGCTAAGCCAATACTTAGACATAGAATTGTTAAAAATTATAAGGCAGAATCAAAGGAAATGAGTGTTGATGATATAATTGAAGCTATTTTATAAATGATTTTACCTATTGTAGCATATGGTTCTAATGTTTTAAGATCAGCATGTAAAGAAATTGATAGTTCTTACCCAAATCTTGATCAGTTAATTGATAATATGTTTGAAACAATGTACGCTGCAAGTGGAGTCGGTTTAGCTGCTCCTCAAATAAATAAATCTATTCGTTTATTTATTGTAGATACTACTCCTTTTAAAGATGATGATAGTCCTGATCATGTAGTATGTAAAAAAATATTTATAAACCCTAAAATTACTTCTATTACTGGTGATTCATGGTCGTTTAGTGAAGGCTGTTTAAGTATTCCTGAAGTTAGAGAAGATGTTATGAGATTATCTAAAATAACTATCGAGTATTTTGATAAAGAGTTTAATAAATACATTGAAACATATGATGGATTAAATGCAAGAGTTATTTTGCATGAATATGATCATATTGAAGGAATATTATTTGTAGATAAAATCTCTCCTCTGAGAAAAAGAATGATTAAAGGAAAGCTAAAAGATATTAGTAATGGTACTTTAAATGCTAATTATTTAATTAGGTCTTTTAAATAAAATTATTTAATATTTACTGAAAGAATTTTTTCTTCTTCTAAATACCCAATTAATTTATCACCAATTTTAACACTGTCAACACCTGCTGGAGTGCCTGTGTAAATTAAATCTCCAGCTCTTAGGGTGTAGAATTTAGAAACATATGAAATTATGTAATCAAATGAATAAATCATATCTTTAGAATTACCATTTTGAACAATTTGTTGATTTTTTTCTAATTTGAAACAAATATTATTTAAATCTAAATCATTTTTATTTATGAATTTATGACTTATTTGTGCTGCACCATCAAATCCCTTAGCTTTTTCCCATGGGTGTCCTAGTTCCTTACATTGCTCTTGAATATCTCTGGCAGTAAAATCAATTCCTAAACCAATTTCTTCATAATATTTGTGTGAAAATTGTTCATTAATATTCTTTCCGTTTTTAGAAACTTTAATAACTAATTCAACCTCATAGTGAATATTATTAGAAAAATCTGGAATAAAAAAAGGATGTCCTTTTGGTTGAATGGCAGTATCAGGTTTTAAAAAAAATAGTGGTTCCTTAGTTATTTTATTTTTTAATTCACTTATATGATCGTGATAATTTCTGCCTATACAAATGATTTTCATAATTAACTATCAAATTTTCTTTTTAGTTTGATTTCAGCAACTAGTTCTTTAAGTATTTTTTTTGTGTATAAAGGAAAATCTGCTTGATTAATCCATGAAAAATAACCTGGATTTAAATCATAGATTTCATCAAGAGTTTTATCCTTGAACTTACCAAAAGTTATAATAGCTTGATTGTCATCATTTTCTCTAATAAAACCTGCAATATCAAGTCTTTTGTTACCTCTTTCAGAAAAACTTGATAAAAAATTAATGTCATTTTCTAACTCTTTATAACGTTCTATCTGAGCAAGTAATATTTCATATGTAGCAATAGTATCAGCTTCCGCAGAATGAGCATTTACAAGCTCTTTATTACAGTAAAATTGATATGCAGCAGATAGTGTTCTTCTTTCTAGTTTGTGAAAAATATTTTGGATATCTATAGTTTTTATATTTTTCATTGAAAAATCATACCCACATCTTAAAAATTCTTCTGCAAGTAAAGGAATATCAAATTTATTTGAATTATAACCTGCTAAATCACAATTTGAAATGATATCTATTATTTCTTTGTGTAATTGTTCAAATGTTGGTTCATTTGCTACTTTTTGATCTGTAATGCCATGAATAGCAGTTGTTTCTTTTGGAATGCTAATAGTTGGGTTTACTAGCCATGTTTTAGATTCTTTATTTCCATTGGGAAATACTTTTAGAATTGATATTTCTACTATTCTATCCTTAACAATATTTACGCCCGTTGTTTCTAAATCAAAGAAAACAATGGGTCTATTTAATTTAAGATTCATTTAATTGTAAAATCTTGAAACAAGATTATACTACTGTAGAAGTATCAAAACCTTCAAGATAATCAGCAACTTTTCTTACGAATTGTCCTCCAAGAGCACCATCAACAACTCTATGATCATATGAAAGAGATAGGAACATCATATGTCTAATAGCAATTACATCACCATACTCAGTTTCCAAAACAACTGGCTTTTTCTTAATTACACCACATGCCATAATTGCAACTTGTGGTTGATTAATAATTGGAGTACCCATAAGATTTCCAAATGTACCTACGTTAGTCATAGTTATTGTACCACCTTGAATATCGTCTGGATCAAGTTTTCCAGCTCTAGCTCTAGTAGCTAAATCATTAACTGATTTAGTAATACCAACAAGATTTTTATCTTGACAATGTTTAATTACAGGAACAATTAGGTTACCATCAGGTAAAGCAGCCGCCATTCCAACATTTACATTTTTATGAATATGAATATTGGTTCCATCCACAGAAACATTTATCATTGGGAAATCTTTAACAGCTTTTGCCATTGCCTCTATGATAATAGGAGTGAAGGTAATGTTTTGCCCTTCTCTAGCTTTAAAATCTTCTTTAACAGAATTCCTCCAATTAACAATATTAGTCATATCAGCTTCAACAAATGATGTGATATGTGCAGATGTTGCTTTAGACATGGTCATGTGAGCTGAAATAAGCTTTCTCATTCTATCCATTTCTACAATTTCTACATCTCCTGTATTTGGAATTGGAGTAGAAGCTGGTTTTGGCTTTTCAGCTTTAGGAGCTTCAGTTTTAACTTCTTTAACTTGCTGTGTTTCTTGTGGAATAGCTACAGGCTTTGGAGATTCTGTTTGTGGATCAGCAGATCTATTTTTTAAGTAGCTTATCATATCAGCTTTTGAAACTCTACCATCTTTTCCAGTGCCTGGAATAGTATTTAATTCTTCGACACTAATATTTTCTTTAGCGGCTATATTTCTAACAAGTGGAGAGTAAAAACGATCTCCAGAATTTGCAATTGGAGCTACTTTTTCTTCAGCTTTAGGAGTTGCTTGAATAGTAGGTGTTGGAGTTTCTTCCACAACAGGAGCAGGAGTTTCTTCAACGGTTTCAACAGATTCAGTTACGTTGTCATCACCTTCAGTTTCTAATACAGCAAATGCTTCTCCAACTTGTACTAAATCATCAGCCTCAAATAATTTTTCGACTAGTTTTCCTTCGTGAGTTGAAGGAACTTCAGAATCAACTTTATCGGTAGCAATTTCAACTATTGTTTCATCTAATTCTACATTTTCACCAATTTCTTTAGTCCATGAAATAATAGTTGCTTCCGAAACACTTTCGCCCATTTTGGGCATAATCAATTCTACTCTAGCCATTTTTAAAAATTTTATGCAAAATTAATAAATCTTGTTCAATAATTTAGTTTTTTATTTATTCTGTTTTTATCTTATCTGAATAAGGAAGCCTACTAGAAATAGCAGCTCCTAGCGTTACTTCATCAGTATATTCTAATTCATCACCGATTGCAATTCCTCTTGCAATAGAAGATATTTTTATATCTTTTTCTTTTAACCTTTTAAATAGATAATAATTAGTTGTATCTCCTTCCATTGTAGTACTAAGAGCAAAAATTATTTCTTTAATTTCTAAAGTTTCTGTTTTTGTTACTAATTCCTCAATTTTAAGATCATCTGGGGCAATTCCCTCAAGTGGTGAGATAAGACCACCAAGAACATGGTAAACCCCCTTGTATTGCAAAGTATTTTCTATTGCCATCATCGTTCTAATATCCTCTACAACGCAGATTAATGATTTATCTCTGCTGGGATTAGAACAAACCTTACAAATTTCAAAATCTGAGATTGTATGACACTCTCTGCAATAGTTTATATTATTAATTAAATCAATAAAAGATTTACCAAATTTCTCAACTTGGTGTTTATCTTTTTTTAACAAATGAAGAGCTAACCTTAGTGCTGAACGCTTTCCTATTCCAGGAAGTGTAGATAGTTGTTCAACAGCATTTTTAACAAGTTCTGAGGGAAATTCCATTGCTGTAAAGTTAAATAAATATTTAAAAATTCTACATTTGTAGTAATTAAAAAATCAAATGAATCCAACAATTATTTTAAGCTGTATTGCTGCCTATTTTTTACTTCTTTTTGTTATATCATACATTACTGGTAAAAATGATAGTAACGATACTTTCTTTCTAGGAAATAGGAACTCTCCTTGGTTTGTTATTGCCTATGGTATGATTGGAACAACACTTTCAGGAATTACATTTATTTCTGTTCCTGGCTGGGTTGCATCTAGTCAATTTTCATACATGCAAATGGTATTTGGTTTTTTCTGTGGGTATTTTATAATTGCTAGAATTTTATTACCTCTTTATTATAGGCTCGAACTTACATCGATTTATACCTATTTAAGAGATAGATTTGGAAATAGTAGTTATAAGACTGGATCATCTTTCTTTTTACTTTCAAGAACAATTGGGGCTTCATTTAGATTATTTTTAATTGCTACTGTACTTCAATTTGCTGTTTTTGAATCCTGGAACATTCCATTTTATATTACAGTAATTATTACAATAGCTCTAATTTGGCTTTATACCTATCGTAGTGGAATGAAAACCATTATTTGGACAGATACGCTCCAGACTACATTTATGCTTTCTACTGTTATTCTTATAGCATATACATTGATGCAAAAAATGGATGTTAATGTATCATCAGTTGTTTCTTTAATAGCAGATTCTGATTATTCAAAAATGTTCTTTTTTGATGATTGGACTGATAAAAAATACTTTTTCAAACAGTTTTTCTCTGGTATGTTCATGGCAATTGTTATGACTGGACTTGACCAAGATCAAATGCAAAAGAATTTAAGTTGTAGAAACTTAAAAGATGCACAGAAAAATATGACCGTATTTAGTACCATTTTAATATTTGTTGATTTAATATTTTTATCTCTTGGTGCTCTGCTTTATATATACTCAGATACATTTGCTATTATTCCCCCAGATAACGCAGATATGTTATTTCCAAATATTGCTCTAAATTCAGGATTGCCAGTATATGTAGGTATATTATTTATTATTGGAATTATTGCTGCTGCTTACTCCAGCGCTGATTCTGCTTTAACTTCTCTTACTACAGCTTTTTGTGTTGATATTCTAGAATTTGAAAAGCAAGAACCTAAACAGCAAATAAAAACTAGAAAATTTGTTCATCTTTTATTATCATTAGTACTTCTTGGTGTTATTCTAATTTTTAATGCTATTAATGATCAGAGTGTAATAAAGTCATTATTTACAGTAGCTGGATATACTTATGGACCACTTCTTGGAATGTTTTCCTTTGGATTATTTACAAAGTATCAAGTAAGAGATAAGCTAGTACCAATAATTGCTATTCTATCTCCTGTTATTTGTTATGTATTGAATTTATATATTCCTTTTGGATTTGAATTATTAATATTAAATGGCTTAATAACATTTATCGGCCTTTATTTAATAAAAATTAATAAATAGTTATAAACTATTTTTCTCTTTTTTTGTATTTCATTACAAAGAAAAAAGACATTAATAATCCAGTAATTATTAAACAGAAAGATATAATTTCAGCTTGAGTAATTCCACCTAAAAAATTATATTCTGTATTAACTCTTATTTTTTCTATAAAGAATCTTTCAGTTCCATTAAGTATTAAGTAAATACTAAATATCATTCCAGGAATACCAATTTTCTTTCTTAGAAACCAAAGCAGACCAAATAGCATTAAACACATTATTGTTTCATAAAGTGATGTAGGCCATACAGGTTGTGGAAGAACAGAACAAAAACGACCTGTACATCCTTCAATATATACTCCGGCATTAATAACATTGTTTGGAAAATTATAGCTCCATATCCAATCAGGAAACATTGCAAGCCATTCAGGTTTAGGTGCTAGATTAACAATTCCCCAATCACCATCACCAGACATTTGACAACCTATTCTTCCTATTGCATAAGAAATCATTAGGGCAGGAGCAGCACTATCCATTAAGTGAATAATATTAATTTTATATTTTCTGCAGTAAATAATTACTGAGATAGCTCCACAAATCAATCCTCCATAAAATGTAAGTCCACTAAAGGATAATAATTGCCCCATTGGATCAGCCAGAAAGTCATCTATGTTTTCAAGATTATGGAAAATTTTGGCACCTATTATTCCAGAAATAGCTGCTATTAAAGTAATATTTCCAACTAATTCATAAGGATGAAAAATCTTCTCTATTTTTTTTGGTTTAGCAAGTAATTGTTTTTTGTTTTCTTTATTTTTTTGATAATAAGATAGATAAGCAAAAATTAATCCACCAAATAAATTTCCTCTAGTAGAAAGTATAAATGATTGAGGGTCTCTTACTAAATCATCATAAAACAATACACCTTCTAATATTTTATATCCAAGTATAAAACCCGATAATAAACTTATTATTATTTCTGTATACGATAACTTATTGCCAACAATTTGATTGATTTTCGTAGATGATATTAAGCCTATTTTTTCTTTCCTTTCTAATTCTAATTTAATTACATAGGCTGCTGCCATAAATGCAATTGCAACCCAAAATCCAAAAGTTTGAATTGGAAGGGGTATATATATACCAAAAAGGTCTTCAATAAGATGACTTATAGTTGGGTACATAGTTCTTTTATTTTTGCGTTCATGATTAGCGTATCGTCCATTTTATTTAATAGGACTTTAGAATTTGTTTTTACAAAGCTTTTGTCAAATGGAACCTTAACTTTGATATAGTTTTTTGTAAATCCGTGCATAAACCCATCCTTATTATCTTGTTCAAATAATACTGATTGTTCTGTTTCTTGGTAATTTAGGTAGAATTTACGCTGTAGTTTATTAGACAATATTCTTAGCATTTTACTTCTTTCTGATATTTTATTTTTAGGGACTTTATTATCCATTAATATTGCTTTTGTATTTTCTCTTTCAGAATAAGAAAAGACATGTAAATAAGAAATATCTAAATCTTTTATGAAGTTTAGTGTTTTATTAAACTCATTGTCATCTTCACTAGGAAAACCTACAATTACATCTGCTCCTAAACATACATTAGGAATTTCTTGTTTAATTTTTTTAATTTTTTCAAAATATAATCCAGTATTATATCTTCTTTTCATTAATCTTAAAATATTGTCTGATCCAGATTGAAGTGGAATATGAAAATGGGGCATGAATTTATTAGACCTTTTAACAAACTCAATAATTTCATCAGTGATTAAATTTGGTTCAATTGATGAAATTCTATAACGTTCAATTCCTTGAACTTTTTCTAATTCTCTGATCAAATCTATGAAACGATGGTTGTTTTCTTTAAAATCACCAATATTAACTCCAGTTAAAACAATTTCCTTGATTCCATTTTTTGCTATTTCTTTAGCATTTCTTACAATATTTTGAATATTATCTGATCTGCTTTTTCCTCTAGCAAGAGGTATAGTACAGTATGTACATGGATAATCACATCCATCTTGAACTTTTAGAAACGATCTGGTTCTGTCTTGAAGAGAGAAGGATGAAAAGTAATTTAAGTTATTTATTGAGCAACCATGAATTTCTGTAGTTTTATTACTGAAATTTTTAAGTAATTTTGGAATGTTAAATTTTTCATTTGCTCCAATTACCATATCAACCCCTTCAATATTACTAATTGACTCAGGTTTTAGTTGTGCATAACATCCAGTGATTATAACATTTGATTGAGGAGATATTTTCTTTGCTTTTCTAATAATCCTTCTACACTCTTTATTTGCATTTTCAGTTACTGAGCAAGTATTTATTACAAAAAGATCAGCACCATTATTAAATTCAGATTTTGAAAATCCTAGATCAGTTAATTGTCTTGAAATTGTTGAAGTTTCTGAAAAGTTCAACTTACATCCAAGAGTATAAAATGCTACTTTTTTTCCCACAAACATTTTGCAAAAATAAAAAATAGATCATTAATTAATAGAATGTTGTAGTTTTGTTATATGAGATATTTTTTACTTCTATTATCCATTTTTTTATTCTCTTGTTCTCAAAATAATGATATTAGTCATTTAAAAATATTTAAATACAATGAAATTTCTGGCATCAACTCTCTTGACCCTGCTTTTTCTAAAGATTTAGCATCTGTTTGGGCTACTTCTCAGCTTTTCAATGGACTAGTTCAGTTGGATAGTAATTTATTAATTAAGCCTTCAATTGCTAAGTCATGGAAAGTGTCTAATGATAAATTAAACTATATTTTTTATCTAAGAGATGATATTTATTTTCACAATACTGATAAGCTAAGTCTTGAGAGAGGAAGAAAGGTAAATGCATTTGATTTTGAATACTCTTTTTCAAGACTAATTGATACCAAAGTAGCTTCTCCAGGAAGATGGGTGATGTCAAATGTTAAATCATTCAAAGCTCAGAATGACTCTATCTTTTTAATAGAACTTCACTCTCCTTTTCCGGGTTTTTTAGGTCTTTTATCGATGCAGTATTGTTCAGTTGTTCCAAAGGAGATTGTTGAATCAACAGATTTTCATTCCAATCCTATTGGTACAGGTCCATTTAAGTTTCAAATGTGGCAAAAAGGGGAGAAGTTAATATTTAGAAAAAATCAAAATTATTTTGAAATAGAAAATAATCAACGCCTTCCACATTTAGATGGTGTTTCAATCACTTTTTTAAGAGACAAACAAGCAGCATTTCTACAATTTATTTTAGGAAATCTTGATTTTTTGTCAGGTATAGATGCTTCATATAAAGATGAAATATTAACCAAAGAAGGTAAGTTAAATACTAAGTACACTAATGATATTAATCTTCATACTCAAGATTATTTAAATACAGAATACTTAGGATTTTACTCAAAAGATACTTTATCACCTATACAGTACCTAAAGATCAGACAAGCAATTAACTATGGATTTGATAGAAAAAAAATGTTGAAGTTTTTAAGAAATAACATTGGTACTCCAGCAATTAATGGTTTTGTTCCTAGAGGAATGCCTTCTTTTAATAAAAATCTAGTAGGGTATGATTATGATAAAGAGAAATCATTAAAACTAATTAATGAAGTGAAACAATTAAATAATGGTACTCTAGAGCCTATTGTATTATCAACCAATTCATCTTATTTAGATTTATGTGAATACATACAAAACGAATTGTCTAAAAATGGACTAGAGTTAGAAATTAATGTTAATCCACCATCCACCCATAGACAAATGGTAGCAACCTCAAAACTTTCTTTTTTTAGAGCTAGCTGGATTGCAGATTATCCCGATGCAGAAAACTATTTATCTCTTTTTTATAGTAAGAATCACTCTCCAAATGGTCCTAATTATACTCATTTCAAGAATGATAAATTTGATGACCTCTATGAGATAAGTCTTTCTGAAAGTAATGATTCTATAAGGTTTAATTATTATAATGAAATGGATAAAATTATTATTGAGAATGCTCCAATTGTACCACTTTATTATGATAATGTTTTAAGATTTACTCAAAAAAATATCTCCGGCTTGTCAAACAATGCCAATAATATGTTATATCTTAAGAGAGTAAAAAAATATTTGTCAAATGATTAAGGTATATTATTGTCATTAAATTACATTATTTAAATTTGCCTGATATAATTACATTATGAAGATTTCTAACAACTGGCTTCAAGATTATTTAAAAACAGATTTATCAATAGATGAAACTTCTGATTTATTGACCGACATTGGTTTGGAAGTCGAAGGTGTAGAGAATCATGAATCTATTAAAGGAGGTCTTATTGGTATTGTAATTGGTAAGATTCTCACTGTAGAAAAACATCCTGATGCTGATAGATTGAATTTAACAACTGTTGATATAGGAGAAGGTGATCCATTACATATCGTATGTGGAGCTCCTAATGTAGCTGTTAACCTTAAAGTTCCAGTAGCAACTGTTGGTACTTGGATACATATTGGGGATGATTCTTTTAAAATTAAAAGAAGTAAAATTAGGGGTCAAGTTTCAGATGGTATGATTTGTGGTCCTGATGAAATTGGTCTCGGTGCTAAAACTGATGGCATCATGGAGCTTCCTGATGATGCTCCTATTGGCCAAGCTGGGTCAAAATATTTTGATATTAAAACAGATACTATTTTTGAAATTGGCTTAACTCCAAATAGAACTGATGCAATGTCACATATAGGTGTTGCTCGTGATTTAAAGGCAGCACTAAACTCAAAAGATCATAATTTAAAAATGTGTTTACCTTCGGTAAAAGATTTTTCAATTGATAGCAATAGTTTAGAAATAAAAGTAGATGTACAAACGCCTGAATTATGTCCTAGGTATTCTGGATTAACTATTTCAAATATAACTGTTAAGGATTCGCCAGAATGGTTAAAAAATAGATTGTTATCTATTGGGATTAACCCAATAAATAATATTGTTGATATTACTAATTATGTTTTACACGAAACTGGTCAGCCACTTCATGCATTTGATGCTAATAAAATTGATGGAAATACAATTATTGTTAAGACAGCAAAATCAAAGTCAAAATTTATAACTCTTGATGAGATTGAAAGAGAGTTGTCAGTTGAAGATCTAATGATTTGCAATGAAAATGAGCCAATGTGTATAGCTGGTGTTTTTGGTGGGTTAAAATCTGGTGTTAATGAAAATACAACAACTATATTTTTAGAGTCTGCTTATTTCAATCCAATATCTATTAGGAAAACAGCTAAACGTCATATTTTAAGTACAGACGCATCATTTAGATATGAAAGAGGGTGTGATCCAAATATTACAGTTTATGCACTAAAAAGAGCGGCAATTCTTATTAAAGAAATATGTAATGGAGAAATAACCTCTGATATTATTGATTTTTATCAAAAACCTATTGAAAATGTTAATGTCAACTTTTCATTTGATTCTTTAAATAAAATTGCTGGCGAGAAGATTAATCAGGATTTAGTAAAAAAGATTTTAAAAAATCTAGAAATAAATATTGTTGAAGATAGTGGGGACTCATTAATTCTTTCAATTCCTACATATAGAGTTGATGTTACTCGAGAGATTGATGTTATTGAAGAAGTGTTACGTATTTATGGTTTTAATACAATTGCTTTACCTGATAAACTATCTACTTCAATTACTATTTCTAATTCAATAGACTCATACAAATTAAAAAAAGTATTATCTAACTTATTAGCAAGTAATGGTTTTCATGAAATCATGAATAATTCATTAACTAAATCCTCGTATAATAAATTTATTGAAGAATTAAAAGACGAAAACAACGTTAATATTTTGAATCCTCTTAGTTCTGATCTAAACATTATGAGGAGAACATTATTATTTTCAGCACTTGAATCAGTTGAGTATAATAACAATAGAAAAAATTCCAACCTTAAGTTTTTTGAATTTGGAAAGTCTTATCAGATTTTTGATAAATATGAAGAAAATCAACATCTCTATTTAACTATAACTGGTAATAAATATGAAGAAAACTGGAATGTAAAAAACGAAAAAGTTGATTTCTTTTTTATTAAAGAGATAGTTCATACAATCATAAGTCGTCTTGGATTAACTAAATATAAAGTTAAAGAGGTAAATACAAATGGATTGTCTAGCGGATTGATGTATAGTGTTAAGAAAAAGCCTCTTGTTTATTTTGGAAATGTTGATTCTAATATTTTAAAAAGTTATAAAATTCGTAATTCTGTATTTATTGCAGATTTTAACTGGGACTTAATACTTGATCTTGTTGGAAATAATAAAATTGTATATAAAGCTGTAAATAAGTTTCCAATAATAAGAAGAGATTTATCATTATTAATAAATCAGGATGTGTCATTTAGTCAATTAGAAAAAATTGCTAGAAGTGTAAATAATTCTTTATTACAAGAGGTAAATTTATTTGATGTTTACATTGGAGATAAATTACCAGATAATAAAAAATCTTATGCAATTTCATTTGTTTTTGAAGATAATTCTAAAACATTAACAGACTATCAGATTGATGAAGTAATGAAGAAATTAATTGCTGAATTTGAAAGTTCAGTTGGAGCAGAAATAAGGTAGCTTATATTTCTATATCATCTAATAAATTATCGTCTGTAATATTAGGTAAGAAAACATCTAGTTTTTTATTCAATTTCATTGCTTCCTTAATAGCAAAATTAGCTTCTTTGTTTCTTGCCCAATTTCTTCTTGCAATTCCATTATTCACATCCCAAAATAACATATTTCTAATTTTTTCATCTGCTTCAGCACTTCCATCAATCATCATACCAAAACCACCATTTATTACTTCTCCCCAGCCAACACCACCTCCGTTATGAATTGAAACCCATGTTGCACCTCTAAAGGAATCACCTATTACATTATGAATTGCCATATCAGCAGTATATTGTGACCCATCATAAATATTAGATGTTTCTCTATATGGAGAATCAGTTCCTGAGACATCGTGATGATCTCTACCTAATATTATTGGTTGGCTAATTACTTTATCTCTAATAGCTTGGTTAAAAGCAAGAGCAATTTCAATTCTACCCAATGAATCAGCATACAATATTCTAGCTTGAGATCCAACAACTAGATTGTTAGATTTCGCATCCTTTATCCAATTAATATTATCCTGCATTTGTACCTGAATTTCTTTAGAAGAATGTTTATGAATTTTTGACAATACATCAAAAGCAATTTGATCAGAAATATCTAAATCTTTACTGTCATTAGATGAACAAACCCATCTAAATGGTCCGAAGCCGTAGTCAAAACACATTGGACCCATAATATCTTGAACATATGATTGAAACTTAAAATTTCCTTTTTCATCTAATACATCAGCACCTGCTCTTTTTGATTCAAGTAAAAAAGCGTTTCCATAGTCAAAAAAGTACATTCCCTTCTCTGTTAATGAATTTATAGCGATTACATGACTTCTAAGCGTTTCTTGTACTTTTTCTTTAAATACTACTGGGTTTTCAACCATTAGTCTATTAGCATCCTCTAAAGACATACCTTGAGGATAATATCCTCCTGCCCAGGGGTTATGTAATGAAGTTTGATCTGAACCAATATCAACTTTTAAATTACTTTCAATTATTTTCTCCCATAAATCTACAATATGACCATTATAGGCAATTGAAATTGCTTCTTTATTTTCTTTTGCTAAAATTGCTCTATCAATTAATAAATCTAAATCATCAAAAACTAAGTCAACCCATCCTTGTTCATGTCTTTTTTGTGTAGCTTTTTTATTTATTTCAGCAACAATGCATATTCCTTTAGAAATAACAGCTGCTTTTGGTTGAGCTCCTGACATTCCACCTAAGCCGGATGTTACAAATATTTTTCCTTCTAGGTTAGTAGCATTTTTATCAATTTTTCTTGCAGCATTTAAAATAGTAATTGTTGTTCCATGAACAATCCCTTGTGGACCAATGTACATAAAAGATCCGGCTGTCATCTGTCCATATTGAGTAACTCCAAGTGCGTTAAATTTTTCCCAGTCATCTGGTTTTGAATAGTTAGGAATCATCATTCCATTTGTTACAACTACTCTAGGTGCGTTCTTGCTTGATGGGAATAACCCCATTGGGTGACCTGAATACAGAACAAGAGTTTGTTCATCGGTCATTTTTGCTAAAAACTGCATACACAATAAATATTGTGCCCAATTTTGAAAAACAGAACCATTTCCTCCATAGGTTATTAATTCATAAGGATGTTGGGCAATAGCATTATCAAGATTATTTGATAACATGAGTTGTATAGAAGCTGCTTGCTTGGATTTGTATGGAAAGTCATCTATATGTCTAGCCTTTATTTCATATTTGGGTTTAAAACGATACATATATATCCTCCCATACTTATTTAGTTCATCTAGAAAATCAGTAATTAATTGCTCATGCATTGTTTTTGGAAAATATCTTAGAGCATTTTTAAGAGCCAATTTCTTTTCTTCTGAATTTAAAATTTTCTTTCTAAGTGGAGCTCTATTTATACTATTGTCAAAATTTATTAATTCAGGAATTTCATTTGGAATACCTTCTAAAATTGAATTTTTAAAATCAGAGTTTTTTTGCATGTGTTTTAGTATGAAATTGACATTGCAAATTTACGATATTTGCTTTTATGAAAATTATTACCCAACAAATATTTGATACTTGCTTTGATGAAAAAAAAGTTAAAGTATATATGAGAAGATTAGACCTTATATCAAATCCAGTTTCCGGTAATAAATATTTTAAATTAAAAAAGAATATTGAATATGCTCTTAAATCTAAATTTAAATCTATTATTACCTTTGGTGGAGCTTATTCAAATCATATTCATGCAACTTCTATAATTGCAAAGCAAAACAATTTAAAATGTCTTGCTTTTATTAGGGGAGAAGAGCGACTTCCACTAAATCCTACATTAGATGATGCTGTAAAAAACGGAATGGAAATTATATATCTTTCAAGAGAGGAGTATAGAAAAATTAATGATAAAGATTATTTAAATCATTTAAATACAAAATATGAAAATTCCTATATAATTCCAGAAGGAGGTACAAATCTATTAGCTATTCAAGGTACTGAGTCAATAATAAACTCTGATGATAAGTACGAATATATTTGTTGTCCAATTGGTACAGGAGGTACAATTTCTGGAATCATTAATTCATCCAATCATAATCAAAAAATTATTGGTTTTTCAGCTATTAAGGCAGTGAAAAAATTAAAAGATGATATAATTTTAAATGTAAATAAAAATAATTGGGTTATAAATGAAGATTATTGTCAGGGTGGATATGCTAAGATTTCTAAAGAATTAATAAATTTTATAAATGATTTTTATAAAACTAAAAATATTCCTTTAGATTGTATTTATACTGGAAAAATGATGATGGGAGTTTTAGATCTTATTAAAAAGAATAAATTTTCTAAAGGAAGTAATATTTTAATTATACATACTGGAGGAATTCAAGGAAATAGAGGTATTAATAAGAGATATGATTTAAATCTCCCTCATAATTTCTAAGGAGTTTTTAATTTTCCACCCACCAGCAGTAAAATCTGGTATTTTTATAGATTCACTATTAGTATTTGCAGATAGTTCAGATAATGGTGTTATTGCACTCCACATAACACTATCATAAATATTTATATCAAGAGGTAGTCCTAAGTTTAAACATCTAATTAGTCTATACATCATAATAAAATCCATCCCCCCATGACCTTGTTTAAAATCTTGGCTAATTTTCTTAAGTTTTTTTATAATCGGATGCTTATACTCTTCTCTGTAAAAATTATATTTTTCATCATTTAGCCATTGATGCCCCCAATATTCGGGATTTTCGCTATCAATATAAAGACGACTTGGATAACCATCATGAACTGCTTTTGTTCCAACAACCTTATTTATTCTTGAGTAAGGTCTTCCTGAATGTACATCAAACTGTAATAATATTGATTTTTCATTCATTGTTTTAATTAAGGTATTGTTAAAATCACCACATTTAAATGTTTTGATTGCATGATTTTTTTTTGCTGCAGCAATACTTAAATTTTTTTCTCTTGTACTCATTGAAGTTAAATGTGAAAAAGTATCTCCTCTTCCAATATTTAGATAAAAAGATATTGGACCTAATCCATGAGTAGTATAAAAATTACCATTTCTTTCTGCATGTTGATGTAATCTCCATTGTCCTTGATAGTAGTCATCGTCTAATAATAATGCTCTTAAGTCATGTAGATAAGCTCCTTCAGTATGTGTTATATCTCCAAAAACACCTTCATTAATCATATTTAATATCCAGAGTTCTTCACTATTATAATTGCAATTTTCAAGCATTATGCAATGTTTTTTTGTTTTTTCTGAAGTTTGTGTCAGTTTCCAACAATCTTCAAGCTTATAGGCAATAGGTACTTCACACGCTACGTGTTTATTATTTTCCATACAAAATAAAGACATAGGCGTATGTAGTCTCCAGGGAGTTGCAATTACAACCAAATCAATATCATCTCTTCTAGCAAGATTTTTCCAATCCTCTTGTGAAGAGTTGTATACTGATACTTTATTTTTTTGCCATTTTTTTAGAATTAAAGTTGCTTTATCAGTTTTCTTTTTTTCAATATCACTTAATGCAACTATTTCAGCGTGTTCTTTTTCAACTAAATATTGGCACATTTGAAGTAAGACATTACCTCTGTTTCCAAGTCCAATAATACCTATCCTTACTTTTTTTATTTTTTCTGCAGAAAAATTAAACATATTTCCACTTACTTTTAATCTAGTATTATTTACTAAATCTTGTAAATTTTCCTTGTCATTACACGCTGCAAGAGAAAGTCCAAATAATGCACTCATACCTAGCGTTGATTGAATAAATTCTATTCTATTCATTTTGAGTTTTAAAGCTATTATTGTTCAAATATAATATGTAATTGGTTTTAAATCAATTGCTAATAAGAGTATTTTTAGAATATGAAATTTACATATATTCTTCTTTGTTTTTTTTACATAAGTATTTTAAATGCTCAGAATAAGTCTGAAATATATATTGAAAAGTATAAAGATATAGCTATTGCTGAGATGAATGAATATGGTATTCCCGCTAGTATTACTTTAGCTCAAGCTATATTAGAGAGTGGAAACGGAGAAAGTCGCCTTGCTAGAGAAGGTAATAATCATTTTGGTATAAAATGTCATAATGATTGGACTGGTGAAACCATAATTGAAGATGATGATGAAAAAGGTGAATGCTTTAGGAAATATAAAAATGCTAATGAATCTTTTAGAGATCACTCTTTATTTTTAACTCAAAGAGGGAGATATACTTTTTTGTTTGATTATGATGTGTCAAATTATAAAAAATGGGCTAGAGGTTTAAAAAAAGCTGGATATGCTACAAATCCCAAATATGCTTCTTTATTGATTGATTTAATCAAAAGATATGATTTGTCAAAATATGATATTGTAAATTATAATGAAAGAAAAATATTTATATCAAATATTTATGGAGCTCCATATTTATTTGGTTTAGGTCTAAACTATTATGATAAAAAGCAATTAATAGATTTAAATTTACAAAGTTCTCTTGTCTTTTTAAATAAGGCATCATTGAGCTATAATAGCAAAACTTATAACAAGCTTTTTCTTGGAATAACATCTGGCATTGTATTTTTTGATAAAGAAGATTTAAATATAAATTTTGGGACTCAAATTAGTTATATTGACAATAAAAAAGAAAAACATAGAAAAATAACATTAGGCTTAGATTTTATTATTCAGGATGAATTTAATTTTGATAACGTTATGTTTCTACCTTACTTTACTTTTTCTAATCTATTCTAATTCATAATTATACAGCACTTTGTTTCTAACAAGGAGTATATTTATTTTTTTGTTATCAGATAAATTAGTTACTGTACATGTTCCATCAAATTTCAATGGAGTTCCTTTTACAATAGCATAGTTCTTCAGTAGAATAATTTCATTTTTTGTCTTAACAATTATGTAGTCTTTATATGTGCTAATTTTTTTAATTTCTTCATTAAAAACTATTGAATTAGTTTTTATGAAATTATTGTCAAGAAAGAATAATTCATTTTTGTTACTAAAAATTAATTGATTTGATTCCTTGTGATAAGATATTGAAGAGCTACTATCTAAAGATTCTATACTAATTTCACTAGAATTGCCATCAAGGTTGCATATTAAAAGTTTGTTTAATGAATTCACAAATAATAAATTATTATTGTTATCTATTATTATTTCATTCTTAGAAAGTATTTCTCCTTGTGATTTGAATCCTAATCTTGAACTTCCATTTATTGCTAAAAGCTCAATATCTTTTTTTGAAATTTTTACAATATAGTCCTTGTCTCTATTTTTAAAATGTTTTAATTCTTTTAAAATTTTATTATTCTTTTGAAATTTCCACCCTAGTACTTTTTTGCCTTTTCTGTCATAATTTGTTATTGAATTATCATTTTCAACAATCATGATTCTATACCTTTTACTTTTATTATAATCAAAAAGCGAATGCCCTAAATTTGTCGAATTTTTAATGTTTAAAGGGAATTTTTCTACATCTCTTCCATATCTATCTAACATATAGATTTGATCAGCTGTGTTAAAAATTATTTGTACTTTATTATTTTTAAAAAAATCGCCTTGAGATATTTTTCCGATAATTGAACTATTTAAATTTCTTGTCCAATTGAATTGTTTATTTTTAGTTATACAATAAAGTTTGTTAGATTCATCTTGAATTATCACAACATTTTCTTTTAATGCGTGATTATAAACAACTTGAGGTTTCATATTTGACAAAGTGTCAAGTTGAAAAAACCATTTCTCTTTAATAGATTTTTTAAAATCTTTATCATAAAAAAGTGATAGATTATTTATTTGGTAAGATTTGTTGTTAGTGATTTGATATGAAAGTCCTGTAAAGTTTTGTAATGAATCAAGATTTAATTCATTGTTAAGATTGTTGCTAATTGTATTTAATAAATGATTTGTATTAAAGTATATGTATATGTTAGATTTACTTAATGTATTATTACTGAATTTAACAAAATTATTATTCTTTGTTAATGTATTTCCACTAATGTAATTATCTATTATAAATTCAAGGTTGTCTGTAGAGTTACTAAAAATAAAATAATCATCAATAACCGTATAATAATTATCATTTTCTTTATTAAATCTAGTGCCAAATAAATTGGATGTTAATTTTTTGTCTCTTATATAATTAATTTCTTTATCTAAGTAAATTTTGGACTTATCACTATTGATTAATCGTTGAATTAAACTACTTGCATGAATAGATTCTTTGGTTTTGAAATAACTAAATCTTTTTTCTTCATTTGATTTTGAACCACATATAAATAAGCCGGCTTCATTATCTATTTGATTTGTAAACTCATTGTAATCAAAATTAAATGTGCTTTGCATTTCTTTTTTATACTTTTCTGATTCCCAAATTTCATTTTTATTCTCTAGTAATTTTATGTTGTTTGAAAGTAGTTTTTTCGCATCATCAAATCCTAATGAAAAAAGAAAGTTTACATTGTCTGGAATTAATTTAAAAGCATTAATTTGTTCTGCTTCTTGATTGTATAAGATATCGGAATAATTTGCCAAACTATAATCAATTAGGTTAAACCCATTCATTATTATTTTATCATCTCGTAATTTTAAATCAGCGGCAACCCATTGATTCATATCAATTATCAAATTTTTATAATTAGAAATTAAATTTCCAGAGAGATCTAATAGGTTGTTGAAGTTATAAATTAAGTTAATTTCATTTGATGAATTAACAGTATTATAAATATTTATAAAATCTTTATTTGTTGTAAAATTATAGTTGCTGTTTGATGACTTAATGGCATCTTCAATTACTCTTTTACTAGAACTAACACATAAAATGTTATTAACATTTGTTGCGAAAAAGTTTAGGCTGTCATTTTTGATAAGATATATTTCACTATTGTCATATTCAAATTTTTTAGCTTGTGAAATTTTAAAAAAATCTTGAAATTTTAAATAATCATTATTATTTAATTCGCTACTAATTAGTATTCCGTTTTCTGAAACCCCATCTTTTAGTAATGTAATAAATAGACTATTGTTTTTATCAAGTTTAATTTTTTTAAATGTTTTTTCTAATAAATTGAGGTTGAAATTTAAATTTTCAGATTTAAATATTTTAGTTAATTTTTTCCAAATTTTCTTATTTTCAAAATAAGAAGCAACTTTATCTGGTTTATTTACTTTTAATATTAATGCAGAATGATTAGGGATAACAGATAAGGGGTTATTACTAATTGATTTTGCATTATTATAAGTGTTGTAACTTATAATACATATTAATAGTATTAATACAGTTGGTATTATTAATCTTAAAATTTTCATTTCTTTATGATAATGCTTTTTTCAAATTTAAATGATTTAAATGTTTAAAGTTGTTTGATTATTAAGAAGTTTAAAACTTTTTCTATGGTATTTATTTATACCATATTTTTTTATTGCATCCCTATGTTCTACGGTTGGATAGCCTTTGTTTCTACACCATTTGTATTTGGGGTATTTTTCATGAAGTTCTAGCATTAAATTATCTCGATATGTCTTTGCTATTATTGAGGCAGCTGCTATTGCCAAATTTTTGCTGTCACCTCTTATTATACATTCATGTTTGGATTTTTTATATTTTTTAAAATGAGGACCATCTACTAATATAATTTCAAAGGGAATTTTAATTTTATCTAACGCATTATGCATTGCTTTAATTGATGCATTTAGAATATTAATATTATCTATTTCAGATGCATTTACTATACCAACTTCACAAGCAATTGCCTCCTCGTGAATTATTTTAGCTAATTCATTTCTTTTGTTTAATGATATCTTCTTCGAGTCATTTAAATCTTCATTGTAAAAATCTTTTTTAAGTATTACTGCCGCTGCTATTACAGGCCCACACAGTGATCCTCTTCCAGCCTCGTCACAGCCAACTTCAATTAAACTCGAATATCTACAAAGTGTCATTATTTAATTAAACCCATTTTAGGTGGTTTAGTGGATTTTGTTCTATTTTGTTTATTTCTAGCATCAATATCTTCATTTAATATCCATTTCCCTTTGTTGTAATCAAAAGAATTATATGTGCCCTCAGGAATATAATATTCTTCCATACCAGTTAATTCTTTTTTGATTGGAACTAATTGATCAAATATTATTCTTTGATTATTTTCTTCGTAATTTAGACTAAATGAAGATCTTGCATCACACTCTAAAATAATTCTTTTGGGTTTTGATTTATCTTTTAATTTAAATATTGGTAGTCCAAACTTGACTTTGTTTTTTCCAGAAAAATACATGGGTTCAATTATTTTTTTGATGCTTCTCCCATCATTTCCATCCCAACCTAGCAGAGTATAGTATTTTCTTCCTGATTTTTTAATATAAATTATTTTGTAGTAAAGACAGCCATACCAGTTTTTACTATCTAAATCAGAATATGATTCATTTCTAATATTATTAGAATTATCTGTTAATTCAATTACCTCAAATTTTTTTTTCTTTTTATTATTATAGTGAACAAAACAGAAATAGTCGTAGGTTCCATTATCTTTTCTTAGAATCCAATTGAAAATTCTAAAGCTTTTGTCATTAGGAGATAAAATTGATAATGTTTCTAATGAATCAAAAGGGTATTTAAATGATTTTTCAAATGATAATACCTCTTTTAATATTGGAATGAAGCCATTATTTGCTTTTACTCTATCACTTTCTTTTTTAGCAAACATAATTTGTTCAGCAATTACCTTTAAAGTGTCTTCGTATTCTTTAATTAGTTTATTACTAACATTTTGAGAAAAAGTGTTTTGTGAATAAATGAAGATAAAAAGTAATAAAAAAAGCCTTTTCAAAGTCTTAAAAATTAAGAGGTAAGTTATAGTTTTGTAAAATTAAAATATTTATGAATTTAAACGAAAGGATATCATTGTTTTCTTCTTTAGCAGAAGTGTTAAGTGGAAAAATTAATTCTATTCATGAAAAAGTTTTAGATGAAGCTATTCAGTTAAATCCATGGTTTACAAAAGAAAACATTAATGATAGTTTGAATTCAATAGTATGTATGTTAGATGAAGATGCATTACATTGCTGGATTAAAGATTATGATTTGAAAGATCATGAAAGAAAAGATATTTTAATTATAACTGCCGGAAATATCCCACTGGTTGGATTTCATGATTTACTATGTGTTTTGATTTGTGGCCATAATGCTGTTGTAAAGTTTTCTTCAAAAGATAATGTGTTGATGAAATATGTTGTTGATTCATTAATTACTATTGATAAAAGAATTAAAGAAAGAATAAAAATTATCGATAATATTGTTGATTGTAATTTTGATGCGTTAATAGCCACGGGTTCAGATAATTCTTCAAAATACTTTAATTATTATTTTAAAGACTATAAATCAATTATAAGGAAGAATAGAAGGTCAATAGCCATTCTAGATGGTAAAGAGTCTGAAAACGACTTAAAATTGTTGTCTAAAGATATTTTTATGTATTTCGGCTTAGGTTGTAGAAATGTTTCTAAATTATATCTTCCAGTTGGATATGATACTAATAAGTTGTTTAATGCTTTCTTTGACTATAAGGATATCATTAATCATTTAAAGTATTCAAATAACTATGACTACAACAAAACTGTTTATTTAATGAATAGTGAAAAATTATTGGATAATGGTTTTGTTTTACTTAAAGAAGATCAGTCTATTCAATCTCCGGTAGCAACAGTTTTTTATGAATTTTACAATGATAGAGAAGTTTTAAATAAATATATCGACGATAATTCTTCTTTATTTCAATGTATAGTAAGTAAAGATGATATTCCTTTTGGTAAGTCTCAACTACCAGAGTTAAATGATTATGCAGATCGAATAGATACTGTAAAATTCTTGCAAAATTTTTAATCAATATACTGATAAGCACCCATTTCAGGAGGGTCATTTCTATTTTCTCCGGTAATATCTAAAAATAGATTGTTATTTTGAGTTATTTGAAAGTTTCCAATTTCAATAGCTGGAGAGTTTTCATCAAGAGATAAATTATTGTTTAAGTGATCTTGGAAAATAGGATCTTCATTTTTAATGACACTAGTATAATTAGCATTATTGGTATTTATGTTCGGATCAATTTTTACAAGAGAATGGTCGAAATGATAATTAAAAATCCCATTTTCATTTTTATCAAAGCTAAATTCAGTAGTTAATGATCCATATATAATACAATTTCCAAAATAAGCATTGTTTAAATCTCTAATTTGAACATTATCATTTGCATCGATATAGTAATTGTTTAGTAGGATAGAAGGTGTATTTCTTATAGAATAATTCCAGTAATTAGCAAAGGTACAATGATTAAAGGTGTAATCCCCTCCAATATAACAAGCCACAGTGTATTGACCACATTCGCTAATAACAGTATTTGATGCGACAATTTTAGCTCCTTGTCCAAGTATTCCGATTGAAGACATGTTCTTAATAATTGTATTGTTTATTGTAACAGTTGGATTAGAATTGGCTACTGTGTCGGCATGTATGCCAGTGGTTCCATTTTTAATTATAGCGTAATTTATTTCATTATCATAACTTCCTGGAATAAATCTAATTCTATCCCATTGACCAGGAATGTTTTCATACCAAGAATCTAGTCTGTCTCCTTGAAAAGTTACTTCATTGTTTAAGGTTCCATTTACTTTAAGCGTGCCTCCAGAAATAGATGAAAATGGATTTCCAACTATCATGCCTGAGTTTTGGTGAAAGTATATGTCAGCTCCTTCATTTATTGTTAATTGAGCATTTGGCTCTATTATAACATAACCATATATTACATGTGGTTTGTCGTTAGACCATACTTGATTTGAGTTGATTTGATGATAATAAATTTTAGTTGTGTCTGTTCCATTAATAACTTCCCCATATGTGTTTGGAGTGTAGAAATGAGCATCTTGTCCCCAAGCAACCAATTTTACCGACTGAATATTATTTCCAATTTCAAAAATTAATGAATCTGAAAGAATGTAAGGAGTTGTATTTGATGATGGGTCTATGGTGACTTCTATGAATAAAAATACACTATCGTTTTTAGGAATTAAAACATTATTTTGGTTATTTCCTGCAACTCCGTCAATATTCATTCTAAAGTTAGCGGCTGAAATACCTTTTATTGAAATATTACTAAAAATATCACTATTGTTATTATTGTAAATTGTTAAGGTTTTTGTAATGCTTCCAATTGATGCAAATACAGTATCAAAAGTTATGGTATCAGTAGAAAAATCTAATTTTCCTTCGTATAATATTTCATCTTCTTTTGTACAACCAAAAAGTATAATTATGCCTATTAAAACTGCTAATAATTGCTTCATTTAATCTTCTTTATTCTATCAATATCTCTTTTTAGATCCTTCTCTTTAATACTTTCTCTTTTGTCAAATAATTTCTTTCCTTTTGCCAAAGATATTTCAAGTTTGATTTTGCCTTTTTCATTAGAAAACAGTCTAATTGGAACGATAGACATCCCTTTTTCTTTTACTTTTGACTCGATTTTATTTAACTCAATCCTATTTAAAAGTAGTTTTCTACTTCTTTTAGGTTCATGATTTTTATGCCCACTGTTAGAATATTCGTTTATGTGTAGGTTTTTTACCCACAATTCATTTTCTATAAACATGCAATATGCATCTGACATATTAGCTTGATTGTTTCTAATGGATTTTATTTCAGTACCTAACAATACTATACCAGCAGTATATTTATCAATTAATTGATAAGAAAACGATGCTTTACGATTTTTAATATTTATACTATTGTTAGACATAGTACAAATATACGCTTTTGTTAAAAGATTTACCCCAGAGAAACGTCAAGTATCATCATTACAATGAATCCTAGAATTAATCCAATACTTGCAATATCAACGTTTCCGCCTCGATGACTTTCAGGAACAACATTTTCCACAACAATAAAAATCATAGCTCCAGCAGCAAAAGCAAGTGCATAAGGAAGTATAGGGTAAACTGAAATTACAACAGCAGCACCAATTACAGCAAATATAGGTTCTACAATAGCAGATAATTGCCCCCACCACCAAGATTTAAACTTTGAAAAACCTTCTCTTCTTAGCGGCATAGAAACTGCAAATCCTTCAGGCGCATTTTGCATACCCATACCAATAGCTAAAGCAATTGCACCACCCATTTCCATTCCAATATCTAATCCAGAAGCTAAAGCGCCAAAAGCAACACCAACTGCTAGTCCCTCAGGAATATTATGTAGCGCAATAGCAAAAACTAATAATTCTGTTTTTTTCAAATTTGTCTTTGGACCTTCTGCATTTTCAATTTTTTCAAAGAGATGTAAGTGAGGAATCTTTTTATCAAGATAGTATAAAAATAAAGCACCTAGAAGAAATCCAAGTGCAGGGGCAAACCAAACTGGAAGTGTTGTAATACCTAATTCTTGTTGTTTTTCTACTGTAGCAATAGCAGGGGATAGGAGTGACCAAAAGCTTGCTGCTATCATAACTCCTCCTGTAAAACCTAAACACATATCTAAAACTTTCCTGTTACTAGACTTGAAAAAGAATACTAAGCTTGCTCCAATAGCTGTTAAGATCCATGTAAATAGGCCACCTAAAAACGCTTGTAAAATTGGTGATTGCTTAATAAACCACTGATATAATTCGTATTCTTCCATTCTTTAATTTATTTTAATTAGTATGTTTTCAGCTATTTCTTTACTGATATGTTCTGTTTTTGAATCATATTCAATTTTCATTGATTGATCAAATTTAATTTGCTCTAGTACTTTCACTTTAGTTCCGATGCTAATTTTTAGTTTAGTTAAATAATCTAAAAAATCTTTATTATCTAGAGAAACGCCCATAATAACACCTTCTTCGTTAATATCCATTTCATATATTGAAATTCTCTCTTGATGATTAAAAACTCCAGTTTTTGTTGGAATTGGATCTCCATGAGGATCAAATTTTGGATAATTTAATAAATGATCAAGTTTATCAATTAATTTTTCAGATTTAATATGCTCTAATTGTTCTGCTACATCATGCACTTCACTCCAACTAAAATCAAGTTTTCTAACTAGAAATGTTTCCCATAATCTATGCTTTCTTATAATAGCAACAGCTTTTTCTTCACCTTCTTTACTTAATCTAACTCCATTGTATTTTTCGTATAGGACAAGGTTCTTTTCTTGAAGTTTTTTAATCATTTCAGTGACTGAAGCAGGGGAGGTGTCTAATAGATTAGCTATTTCATTGGTTGATACATTGTTTTGCGTTTGCATAAAGACAGAAAAAATAGTCTTTAAGTAATTTTCTTCAGAGCGTGTAATCATTTTGCTAAACTACAATAATTTTATTACATATTAAATTTTTTTTTAGGCATGCCTAAAATCAATATTTGATAATATTATTAAACATTAATAATAATCAAATGATAAAATAAACGAGAATTATGATATAAAAAATATATTTAATTATAACTTATTATAAATCAATATAATATATTGTTTATATAAAGTTATATATATGAATAAATCAAGTAGATATTGATAAATATTTGAATTATTCAATAATTTTTTTTAATATTGATGTAGACAATTGTAAACATCATAAAAATGAATAAAAGATTTAAGTTATGGTTAGATTCTGAGAAATTAAATGCTAATTCTTTATCAAAACTTGTGGATTTAAATAGATCATCTATATCTCATATTGTTAATGGTAGAAATAAACCAAGTATTGATATGCTTGAAAAAATACTATCTATTTATCCAAATTTAAATTTGAATTGGTTGATAACTGGCTTTGGAACTATGTATACTAATGAATCTACTAGAGAAATAAAAGAAATTAATAAGGTAGTTGTATTTTATAAAGATTCATCATATGATGAGCTAACTAATTAAATCCAATACTTTATTTTTGTAAAAAACTAATAATGATAATATTGGGTACTGGATATTCTACTGACTTACTTTTAATATTTTCATTTCTTTTACTCCTATTACTAATTTTCTATCTGACTAGCTATAAATTTCTTAGGAAAATTTTATTTCTTTTTGATCCTGAATTAATTCATAAAATAAGTTTTCATTTTTTGAAAATCATATTCTTACTGCCTAATTATTTATCATTTTGGCAATACTTTTTTAGAATAGATAATGATAAGCTTAAAAGAAAGGTATTTGGTATAACATTTGATAATCCGGTTGGGCTTGCAGCTGGATTTGATAAAGATGCTGAAATATTTGATGGTTTGAGTTCTTTTGGATTTGGCTTTGTTGAAATAGGAACTGTTACGCCATTAGCTCAAGATGGTAATCCAAAACCAAGATTATTTAGACTTCCAAAAGATAATGCAGTAATTAATAGAATGGGTTTTAACAATGATGGTGTTGAAGCAGTTACATCCAGATTAAGAAGAAAAAAATCTAAAATTATAGTAGGGGGAAATATTGGTAAAAATAAGCTTACACCAAATGAGTCAGCTATTAATGATTATGAGATTTGTTTTGAAAAATTATTTGATTACGTAGACTATTTTGTAGTTAATGTTAGTTCTCCAAATACTCCAGGTCTAAGAGATTTACAGGATAAAGAGCCTTTAACCAAACTTTTAAATCACTTACAGAAGTTAAACCATTCAAAATCTAATCCAAAACCTTTGCTATTAAAAATAGCTCCTGACTTAACAAATACTCAATTAGACGATATAATAGAGATTATCAAAGAAACACGCTTAGACGGCGTTGTAGCTACTAATACAACAATAAATAGAGATAATCTAAAGACAGTCAAAATTAAAATTGATGAAATTGGTAATGGTGGATTAAGTGGAAAACCTTTAAAAGATAGATCTACAGAAGTTATTAGATATTTATCTTTAAAGTCAAAAAAATCTTTTGCTATAATAGGAGTTGGAGGAATATCGTGTTCAAAGGATGCAATAGAAAAATTAGAAGCTGGAGCTGATTTGGTACAGATCTATACTGGATTTATTTATCAGGGACCATCATTAGTTAAAAAAATAAATATAGATTTAATTAAAAACAATTAGAAATGAATAGAATATTATTAATATTTATAATGTTCCCGTTTTTGACTCTTTCTCAAAATTGGGTTGATATGATGCAGGATCCATCTAATAATTTTTATCAAACTCAAAATGCTTTTAATAGTTTTTGGGAAGGTAAAACAATTGAAAAAGGTAAGGGGTGGAAACAGTTCAAGAGATGGGAAAATTTTGTTGAACAAAGAGTATATCCTGATGGGAATTTACAACCTCAATTACTTTTTGAAGAAAGGGAAAGGTTAAATTCTATGAACACTAGCTTTAGAATGATGCCGCCAAATGTCTGGACTCAAGTAGGGCCTGATAATGTTCCTTTAGAAGGAAGTGGTAGAAAAAGAGGAATTGGAAGATTGAATTCTATAGTTTTTCATCCAACAAACCCGGATATTTTATATGTAGGAGCTCCAGCTGGAGGATTTTGGAAATCAATAAATGGAGGTCAAACTTGGACAACAAGTACTGATTTTCTAACTAATTTAGGTGTTTCTGATATTGCTGTTCACCCATTTAATCCTGATACTCTCTTTATCGTAACTGGTGATAGAGATGGTGGTGACACTTATGCTTATGGTGTAATGCGTTCCTATGATGGTGGTCTATCATGGCAAACAACTGGATTATCATTTAATGTAACTTCTTCTTATCGAGGAAATAGAATTTTAATTGATCCAATAAATCCTGATGTTGTAATTGTTGCTACTAGCAATGGAGTATATAGATCAGTAGATGGTGGAGATAATTTTGTTCACACATTTCCAGGAGAGAATTTTGTTAGTATGGAATTTCATACCACAAACTCTAATATAATTTTTGCAGGTTCAAAAGGTAATACCTCTGTTTATAAATCTATTGATAATGGAATTAATTGGTCTCAATCTGGTTCTGGCCTTCCTTCCACTAATGATGTAAGAAGAGCTTGTATTGCTGTTACAAATGATAATCCGAACGTTATATATGCTTTGTTTGGTAATAATAGTAATGGTTATTATGGTTTGTATAAGTCGAGTGATGAGGGAAATAGTTGGAGTCTTCAATCAAGCTCCCCAAATTTATTAGGTTGGTCTACTACTGGTTCTGATAGTGGTGGTCAGGCATGGTATGATTTAGCATTAACAGTATCACCACAGGATGAAAATATGGTTTTTGTTGGTGGTGTTAATTGTTGGAAATCTACTGATGGAGGAATTAATTGGTCCCTAAATACACACTGGTATGGTGGTGGTGGAGCTAATTATATGCATGCTGATGAACATATGTTACAATATAATACTTTGGATAACAAAGTTTATTCAGCTAATGATGGAGGATTATATTATTCTGATGATGATGGAAATAACTGGACAGATATCTCTGATGGCTTACAAATTACACAGTTTTATAGGCTTGGTGTTTCTCAGACTGTTCAAGACTTGGTAATTGGTGGTACTCAAGATAATGGTACTTTTTTAAAAAATAATCTGAATTGGGATGCAGTTATTGGTGGAGATGGAATGGAGTGTATAATTGATTACAGTGATGAAGATATCATGTATGGATCTGTATACTACGGTGATATTAGAAAATCAACAAATGGAGGAAATAGTTTTTCTTCTATTGCTCCAGCCAGCAATGGGGCATGGGTAACTCCTTACATACTAGATAGAAATGTTCCAAATACTATATTTATTGGTTATGAAGAACTTTACAAATCAACAGATGGAGGAGGATCATGGAATATCATTACTAATAATGAAACAAATGGTGGTAAAATTGATCAAGTACAAATCTCTAAATCTAACCCTGATGTAATTTATTTTTCTGATAATGCTAACATATTTAAGACTGATGATGGTGGTAATAATTGGACTAATGTTTCATCTTCATTACCTAATAAAACAATAACTAGTATAGCTATTCATCCAAGTGATGAAAATAGAATATGGCTTGCATTTTCAGGTTATTCAAATAATGAAAAAGTTTATTTTTCTGATGATGGAGGTGCTTCATGGAATAATATTAGTGGAACTCTTCCAAATGTTCCAGCAAATACAGTTGTTTTAAATGAATTAGATAGTTTAGAAACGCTGTATTTAGGAACTGACTTGGGAGTTTTTATAAAAGATTCTACAGCTAGCGATTGGAACAATTTCAATAATAATTCACTTCCTAATGTTATAGTTTCTGAACTAGAGATTCAATATCCATCAAATAAATTAATAGCTGCTACATATGGTAGAGGCTTATGGAGTATTGATTTATTAATTACTTCACCACCTTTAGCAAATTTTAATGTTGATGATTCAGTTTTTTGTAATGTACCAGCTACAGTTAATTTCACCAATACTTCTTATTATTCTAACTCCTATTATTGGGATTTTGGTGATGGAAATTTTAGTACTTCAACTAATCCTTCTCACACATATTCAAACTTTGGTACTTACACAGTTTCTTTAGTTTCATCTGGACCTTTAGGCGTTGATAGTGTAGTATATCAATCAATCATTAATATCAATCAAAATAACCCATGTATCATAACTCTTCCTGCTAGTGGTAATGGTATTTTACAAACAAATTGTAATGGTACTTTATATGATGTTGGAGGGCCTAATGGCAATTATTATGACAATAATAATGCTTGGATAACAATCGCACCGCCTGGAAGTAATCAGATTACTTTAAACTTTACTGATTTTGATATTGAAGCTCCTTCATCTCAAACTTATTGTAATTGGGATTATCTTGAAATTTTTGATGGTGCTGACACTTCTTCACCTTCCTTGGGTCAATATTGTAATGCTTTAACGGGAAGTCCAGGTACTATTATATCCTCAGGTGGAGCAATAACAGTATATCTTCATGCTGATCAAGCAGTTAATGGAAGAGGATTTGAAGCTAGTTGGTCTTGTACTTTTCCTCAAATTGCACCAAGCACTCAATTTAGTGTTAGTGATTCTGTAACATGTAATGGAACCGTTTCCTTTACTGATTTGTCTATGAACGGTCCAAATTCATGGTTTTGGAGTTTTGGTGATGGAGCTACCTCCATACTTCAAAACCCTACACATACTTATTCAAATCCAGGAAGATATACTGTTTCTTTGTTAACTTCTAATCAATATGGAATTGATTCGATTTCATATAATAATTATATTTCTGTTTTTGATGATAATATTTCTTCAACAAATGTTACAGTCTGTCAGGGAGAAAATGCTACTTTAAATGCATTTTCTGATTTTGGAGTTATTAATTGGTATTCTGATTCATTATTAACAAACTTTATTGACACAGGTTCAACTTTAACTATATCTACATTAAATAATTCTACGACTTTTTATTCAAGGAATGAATTAACTTTTGATAATATATTTGGAGGGCCGAATAATAATACATTTGGTTCAGGAGGATATTATCAAGGAAATAGACACTTAGTTTTTGATAACTTTAGACCATCTAAATTAGTTTCTGTTATTGTTTACGCTAACTCTGATTCTGTGCGTCATATTGAACTTAGAAATTCTAGTAACCTTGTTTTACAGGATACTTTGATTTTTATTCCTTATTCTCCACAAGGAACAAGAATCAATTTGAATTTTGATCTTCCTGTGGAAAATAATTTGCAGTTAGGAATTAATGGATCAAATAGCGATCTTTTCAGAAATGATAATGGTGCTGTTTTTCCCTATAATATCTCAAATATTGTTTCCATTACAGGAACAAATGCATCTCTAGGATATTATTATTTCTTTTATGATTGGGAAATTGAAGTTCAATCATGTTTGTCTAATGTTTCTCAGTCTAATATTTCTGTTAATCCGATATCTATTAGTTCAGATTCTCTATCCATCTGTAGCGGAGATAGTATTTTAATTGGTTCTAATTATTATTCAAACCCAGGTATTTATATTGATACTCTATTAACTATTGGTGGTTGTGATAGTATTATAAACACAAGCTTATTTATAGGGAATTCAAGTACAAATAATCAAAATATTACAATTTGTAGTGGGCAATCATATACTGTTGGTTCAAGTACTTATTCAATTAGTGGAAATTATTCTGACACAGTTACGTTTGGGGGATGTGATAGTATAATTAATACCAATTTAACTGTTTTAAATAGTTCAGGCTTTCAGCAATCAGTTTACTTGTGTAATGGTGAAAATTATACAATAGGAAGTAATATCTATAGTCAATCTGGTTATTATATTGATACATTAATCTCTTTTAATGGTTGCGATAGTGTTGTTTACACTCAAATTTTTGTAAATAATAATTATGTGTCAAATAACATAGCAAACGTATGTTATGGTGATACTGTTTTTGTTGGAAATAGCAGTTATTTTGCTCCTGGTACTTATTCTGATACATTATATTCATCAAGTGGATGTGATAGTATTATTAGTACTAGCTTAACTGTATACCCAACTCTTTATGAGTATCTAACATATACCATATGTGAAGGAGATAGTGTTTTAATAGGAAATAATATTTATAATAGTTCTGGATCTTTTACAGATACTATTTTATCTACCTACAATTGTGATAGTATCATTTATACAACTATTGATCAATCAATTCCTATTGCAAGTATGAATGAAAATAATGGAAATTTAAATTATAATGTTAATGCAGGTTCACCTCCTTATAATATACAATTATTTGGACCTAATGGCATGGTATTTAATTCAAACAACAATAATGGAACGGGTGTCTTTACCCCAACAATTAGCGGAAACTATTTTTTAGTGGTTGAGGATCAAGCTGGATGTTTTGCCGATACTGTTTTTTATCAAATAGATGTTATTTCTTTAATAGAAAATAACATTTTTGATAATGTAAAAATATATCCAAACCCAACTAATGATTATTTAAATATTGAATTTAAAAATTACAGATCTCAAAGTTTTATAATAATTTTTGAAAATACACTAGGTCAAGAGATATTAAGACATGAAATATTAGATGGAAATCAAGATTTTTCTCAACAATTTAATATTTCAGAATTTTCCAAAGGAATATATTACATCAAACTAATATTTGAGAACACAAAAATTGTTGAGATAATTACTAAAAATTAATTCATCTATATTTGTAAAATATGTTTAAAAATACTTTTTTAATATCTCTTCTTTTATTTGTTTTTGTATCCTGTGAAAAGGATCCAGAGCCAATAAGTTATTCAAATAGTTATGGCAATGGAACCTATATTTTATCAGATAATGGATTAAATTTTATTAAAAAAAATACCAGTTCATTAAAAAGTGGAATATTTTCTAATGTCAATGGATTATCAATCATAAACCCAAAGACCATAGAAATTTATGGTAGCAAATTATATATAGTTGGAGATGATTTTTATTCAACTGATATTAACACTCTTCAACTACTTGGACAAGTTGACGGCTTTTCAGATCCTGCTGGGTGTGCAATTGTTACACAAAATAGGGCATTTGTTACTGACAAAGCAGAATCTTTAGTTAAAGTTGTTGACCTTAATGACTTTAGAATAATTTCAGAAATAGAAACGGGTGAGGGAACATCACCTGCATTTATAATTAATAAATTTGATAAATCATTTATTTTGAATGGAGGAGATTCAAATAATTATGATAGTACTTTAGTTACTGTTACTTATAAAGATGATCTAATTCCTCTTGCAGATATTTCTGGTAATTTAGTTGTAGGTAAGAATCCTAACTCTGCAATAGCTACAGGAAACATTAAAGTTTTATGTTCTGGAGTTTATGATGAAAATAATCCGTCAAATAATATTGAATCATCTTTTTACAATATATATCCATCTGATTTACTAATCAATTTTTCACAAAATCTTTCATCTATTTATAATGCAAATAATTTAGTTGAAACTTCAAATGGAAATAATTTTTATTTTACAGCTAATGGAGGTATTTACAGAACAAATACACAGATGACTAATGTAAATATGGTAATTCCAATTGAATCTGATGTATTAAATATTACTACAGAAAAATATGCAGTTAATGATACTACCGATGCATATTCTAATATATTATATATGAATGATCTTAATAATTCGGGCAAAATATATAAGTATAATATAAATCTTTCTATGATGGTTGATACCTTATCTGTCTCTGGTAAAGTATTAGATATTAAATTTAAAAATTAGTCTATAATTCTTTCATTAGCATCTCATAAATCTCAACCATTGATTTTATATCATCTTTATGAACTTTCTCTTTTGGGCTATGAACATTTTTTTCAGCAGCACCAATAAAACACCAATCAACTGGAAATGGACTTTTTTGAATTTCGTTTCCATCACTTCCTCCACTAGATTCTACTTCTAGTTGATATGAAATATTATTTTTTTTAGCAAGATCAATAATTTTATTGACAAATTTCTTTCTTGGAATACCACTATCTCTCAATGAAATTGCTACTCCTTCACCAGCTTTAACTCCTTCTGTTACCCAGGTTATATCAGAAATTAGTGCTTGACTTATATTATATTTTGTATGTATAAAGTTTGTAAGAAACCCAACAGATCCACCACCATGTTCTTCCCAACATGAAAATACTATTATTCCATTTTCTAATTTTTCTGCTACCTTTAATGCGTTCCATACACCTAATCTATTATCTAAATAGCATGACTGGATATAATCATTACTTTCTATAAAAATCATCTTAAAAGTTAGTGAGGTACCTCTATCAATTTCTCTATTAAAATCAATAAATATCTTTTCATTTTTTTTAATAACTTTTCCTTCAACTTTTCCTTTACTATCAGATCCAACTAATTCTGTTCCATTTTTAACAACAGGTCCTCCTATTTTTATAATTTCATTATTATATTTTACTGTAAAACCAATACTGTCCATGTGTGCATATATAGCTGTTTTGGGCTGTCCAAAACTTAATATAATACTATCTTGGAATCCATCACCACTGTAAATTTTAGGTTTTACTTTCCAATTTTGCATATTTGAGTTTACGTACTCAATTATAAACTCACTAATATTATTTTCTTCTCCAGATGGAGCATGAATACTACATAGTTTTTTTAATAGTTTCATTATTTTGTTTTTAAATATTTTATATCAATTTTATGATTCTTTGAAATTTTATCATAGAAATTTTTTGAATTCTTTAATGTTATTGAACATTCTATCTCAGATATCATATCATTTTTGTGATTTATAATATTTGCATTATAATTTTTTAGAATGTTCATGACTAGATTTAATTCCTCGTATGAAAACTTTAAAGAATACATTTCAGTAATATCTATGCATTCTATTTTATTATTTTGTATTGCTTCTAGAGCTGCATATTTATATGCTTTTATTAATCCTGGAATTCCTAGCTTAGTTCCCCCAAAGTATCTTACAACTACAATTAAGCAGTTTGTTAAATCTTTTGATTTGATCTGACCTAAAATTGGTTTTCCCGCACTGTTTTTTGGTTCTCCATCATCGTTTACTTTTTCAATAGATTTATCAGGTTTAATTATGTAAGCAAAACAATAGTGATTAGCATTTTTATCTAATTTTTTAATCTTATTAATTTCATCTAATACTTGCTCTTCTGACTTAACTATAATTGCATATGCAATAAATTTTGAACCTTTTGCTTTATATATCCCTTTAGAATTATTTGTTATTTGATTATATGTAGTGCTAAACAACATTAAAGAGAAATAATTAAAATTGATACAATAGCAATTACAATACCAATAAGATTTCTTCTTGTTAAAATTTCCTTATAAAGCAACATTCCTAAAATAGTTGTGGTTACAACTATACCAACACTTGTAAGGGGAAATATTAAATATGATTTATCTATAAAATAATCAGATTGTAAAGCTTTCAAAAAATAAAATATTGAAAAGAAATTTGGAATACCAAATACAGCTC
>JBJKXM010000016.1:0-13424 GCA_045561575.1 Flavobacteriales bacterium | reverse complement strand
CATAATAAAAATATGAATTCATTTAATCAATCATTAATAGAAATACTAAAACCATCACTTTTAGTTATTTGTTCAACACTAAAAAATAAATTTGAATTTATTGATTTGAAAATTACTCTAGACTTATTGTTAGAGAAAAAGTTTGAAAACAATAAGACAGAAAATACCTTTAGCTCTTATTTAAGGCAATTTGAATAATTAGTTATCATATGCCTTTAATATAAACTCATCATCATCTAGAATTATTCTATAATAATCTTCATTACTCCATATGTTTCTAGCAATGTTTGCAATTATTTGTTTTTCTAAAAATTCAATATCATTACTTTTTAAATCCTTAGTAATATTACTGTCGAATCTATTTATGTAATTAATAAATTGATTAAATATTATTTTTTGAATTCTATTTAGATATTCTTTTGAGTTAGTAATTTTAAAGACGTTATCTCTATTGTCATCAGAGTATTGCATGCTAAAATCTCTTATCCATCCTTTCATAATAATTTTATTTATTACACTAAAATTTAACAATGTATCTCTGCTAATATTAATATCTGGCTTGATTCCACCTCCTCCAAAAACTATTCTGCCTTTTTTTGTTGTGTATTTTAATGAGTCAGGAAATATTGTGTCATTTCTTTGAAATTGTTCTAGAAAATATTCTTCATTATTTTTTTCGTAATTTTTTTGTATTGATCTGCCAGATGGAGTGTAGTATCTTTGTGTTGTTAATCTAATTGCAGAGCCATCATTCATTTTTATTTCTTCTTGCACTAAACCTTTTCCAAAAGACCTTCTTCCTATTATTGTTCCTCTATCATTGTCTTGAACTGCCCCAGCAATTATTTCTGAAGCAGAGGCAGACCCTTCATTTATAAGAACTACAACTTTAGTTTTTTCTAGTTTATGAGTTCTTCTTGAAAAAATCTCATTTTTATCCCTCATCCTCCCTTGTGTATATACAATCAACTCTCCTTTATTTAATAGTTTGTCACAAATATTAACTGCCGCACTCAGGTATCCGCCAGGATTGTCTCTTAGGTCAATAATTAATTTTTGCATTCCGCTATTTAATAATTTTTCTGCTGCCTTATTAAACTCATCTGTTGTCTTTGCAGAAAATCGGTTGATTTTTATGAACCCAATAGTATCATTTAACATTATCGAAACATCTACACTGTTTATGGGGATAGTATTTCGTATAATATCAAAATCAAGTAATTCAGCAATCCCTCTTCTTTTTATTTTGACAGAAACTTTTGTTCCCTTTTCGCCTCTTAATTTTTTGATAACATCATTATTCTCAATTCCAATACCAGCCACATTTACACTATCTACAAATACAATTCTATCTCCGGATTTGATTCCTAATTTTTCAGATGGCCCTCCATTTATTGGAGAAACCACCACAATTGAATCATTGATTATATTGAATTCAATTCCAATACCACTAAAACCACCAAGCATACTTTCTTCAATATTTTGATAATTTTTAGTAGAAATATATGATGTATGCGGATCTAAATCTTTAATTATTGAATTAATTACCTCTTCTTCAAAATTTTCTTTAATGCTGTCGACATAGTGTGTGTTAATTAAATTTAAAATAGAGTTTATTTTATCGTTGGTTGAGACATTAGACTTCTGATTGAAGTTTTTTCCAATCAAAATTCCTACTATCAATATTATTGAGAATATTATAGGTTGAAACTTACTATTCATTTATGGATAACTGTGATTTTGTAATCTCTTTAATTTCTACACCTGCTTCATTTAAAAAATCTAGCCCAGATTTGTCTTTGTATTGTTCAATATATACCAGACGTTTAATACCTGATTGATGGATAAGTTTACTGCACTCTTTACATGGAGAGTGAGTCAAGTATAGTGTTGCGCCAGAACAATTATGATTTGACTTTGCTGTTTTTAGAATTGCATTTGCTTCAGCATGTAATACGTACCAGTGAGTTTCTCCATTTTCATCTTCACAATTATTATCAAAACCTGAAGGAGAACCATTGTAGCCATCAGATATTATCATTCTATCTTTTACAATTAACGCCCCAACTTTTTTCCTATTACAATATGAAAGATTAGCCCACTCTAGAGCTAATTTTAAATAAGCAAAGTCATATCTTTCTTGTTTTTCCTTATTCATTCTTAGGTTATTTGATAAATAACTTGTATTTGTACCCAGGGCCGGGATCGAACCGGCACGGGTTACCCCATTGGTGTTTGAGACCAACGCGTCTACCAATTCCGCCACCTGGGCAAAGTGGACTGTAAAAATAGAATTTTACCATCAAATAACATTGGAATTTCTAATTTTTAAAAACAATATTTTTTTAGATATAAAATTATATATTTGCAGCCCATTTTATATAAAATAATGAATAGGCCATTTAAATTTTTTACTGGAAGATCGTCAAGAAAAATTGCTGAAGCAATCGCATCAGAATATAATGTCGAGCTTGGTGCCCAAAATATAATTGAATTCAGTGATGGTGAATTTGAACCTTCTTTTCATGAATCTATTAGAGGGGCAGATATATTTATTATACAATCAACTATGCCTCCAGGAGATAATCTTCTTGAGCTTCTTTTGATGATTGATGCTGCAAGAAGAGCTTCGGCATATAAAATAAATGCTGTTATTCCTTATTTTGGATATGCAAGACAGGACAAAAAAGGAAAACCAAGAGTCCCAATTGGCGCCAAGCTAATTGCAAACCTATTAACTACAGCTGGAGCAGATAGAGTTTTGACAATGGATTTACACGCCGATCAGATTCAAGGTTTTTTTGATAAGCCTGTAGATCATTTATATTCATCATCAGTTTTTATTCCTTATATCAAATCACTTAATCTAGCTAACTTAACTATTGCAGCCCCTGATATGGGTGGCTCAAATAGGGCAAACACTTACGCTAAGTTTTTAAAATCAGAAATGGTAGTTTGCTACAAGCACAGAGAAAAAGCAAATGAAGTTGGAAAAATGATGCTTATAGGTGATGTAACAGGAAAAGATATAGTAATTGTTGATGATATGGTTGATACTGCAGGAACATTAACAAAAGCTGCAGAGTTAATGAAGGAATTAGGCGCAAATAGTGTTAGAGCAATTTGCACACATGGTGTTTTTTCTGGCCCAGCTTATGAAAGAATTGATAACTCTTCACTTGAAGAAATTGTTGTTACTGATACAATTCCTAAAGAACATAAATCAAACAAAGTAAAAGTTTTGTCTATTGCTAATCTATTTGCAAATTCAATAGATGCAGTATTAAAAAATGAATCTATTTCAAAAAACTTTTTAAGATAATAATTAACCTAAAATAAATTAAACATGAAATCACTAGCAATTAGCGTAAAAGAAAGAGAAAATGTTGGTAAATCTTCTTCAAAAGCGTTAAGAAATCAGGGTAATGTACCATGCGTACTTTACGGGGGAGAAAAGCAAGTGTGTTTCTATGCTCATGAAAATGATCTTAGAAAACTTATTTATACATCAGATGTTTTTCTTGTTGACCTTGACATAGAAGGTAAGAAAACAAAATGTGTATTACAAGACATTCAATTTCACCCAGTTACAGATAAAATTCTTCATATAGATTTCCTTGAAGTATTTGATGATAAAGAAGTTACTGTAGAAATACCGGTTGTTCTTCAAGGAATGTCACCAGGTGTTCGAAATGGAGGAAATCTTTTATTTAGAAGAAAGAAAATCATTACTCGCGCAATACCTGGAAATTTACCAAATGCAATTGAAGTAGATATTTCAGAGTTAAGAATTGGACAGTTTATTTATATTAAAGATCTAAGATCAGATAAATATTCTTTTTTAGCACCTGATAACGCTGTTGTGGTAGGAGTTAAAACTGCAAGAGCAGCAATTGAAGAAGAAATTGAAGATGAAGAAGGCGAAGAAGGAGCTGAAGAAGCTGAAGGAGCAGCACCTGCTTCTGATGAGAAGTCTTCTGAAGATGCAAAAGCAGAAGGAAACGAAGCTTAACAAGTGAAATTTTTAATTGTTGGATTAGGAAATCCTGGCTCTGAGTATGAAAATACTCGTCATAATATAGGTTTTGATGTTTTAGATTCTATTGCTAAAGAAAATGATCAAACTTTTAGTGTTGAAAGATATGGAGAAATATCAAAGACAAAACACAGGGGAAGATCTTTAACTTTATTAAAGCCCAATACATTTATGAACCTAAGTGGTAAAGCTGTAAACTATTGGCTTCAAAATGAAAAAATTAAAACAGAAAATCTATTAATTATTACAGATGATCTTGCCTTACCTTATGGAACATTAAGATTAAGAGCAAAAGGTTCATCAGGAGGGCACAACGGATTAAAAAATATTTCAGAACATTTAAGTGATAATTTTCCAAGACTTAGATTTGGCATAGGCAATGATTTTGTTAAAGGATATCAATCTGATTATGTATTAGGTAATTGGGATGATACCCAACTTAATGATCTTGAATCTAATATAGATAAGGCTAAAAAAATAATTTATTCTTTTGTTAGTATTGGTATTAATTTAACCATGAATAATTTAAACGGAAAATAACATGAAAACTAATTTTGTAATATTATAATGAATATTTAAATTTGTCTGAATAATGGTATCGTGGCCGAGCGGCTAGGCAGTGGTCTGCAACACCATCTACAGCGGTTCGAATCCGCTCGATACCTCAAAATGCTCGCTTTTAGCGAGCATTTTTTATATATTTGTGTACCTAGTAAATAATTTAATGAAGCATTTTTTCATAATATTTTTTTTATTGACTACTAATGTTAGTTTAATAGCTCAATGTCAATTTAATTTAGACAGTTACACACATGTTAATTGTTTTTCTGAAAATACTGGCTCAATTGATATTAGTTTTAACGATCCTAATATTTCTTTTTGGTGGACAGGACCAAATGGATACACTAGCAATTCAACAAATTTATCTTTATTGTATGCAGGAGATTATGTTTTAACTATCGTTAAAAACATTATTCCAGGTGATACAAGCTCTCAACTATTGTGTTCTAATTTAGATATTTATGGCAACCCAAAAGATACTATTACAATTGAAGAAACCTCAGAAATTCAAGCAATTTTTGATATTGAAGGACAATGTAACATGCTTGATTCTGCTAATGTTTATACTAGTATTATTGGAGGAACTCCGCCACATTCTGTTCAATGGTCTAATGGTGTAAATACATTAGATAATTATAATTTGCAACCTAATCCACTCTTACCATATTCTTTAATTATTACTGATAATAATGGTTGTCAAGTAACAAAGTATTTAAAAATTGATCCAATTCCATCAATGAAAACCTTTTCTTCATTTGTTGGTGTTATTTGCAAGGACGATAAATCTGCAGAGGCTAGAGTCTTTGTTAGTGACGGTAACCCTCCATTTACCTTTAGTTGGTCTGATGATGATTTTACAGAATCTGTAGATTCTTCTGCGTCCACAATATACAATCTGACTCCCGGATTATATTCTGTAATGATAACTGATAACAATTCTTGCGTGTCTTATGATACTGTGGAAATACCGATTGAGTCAAATGTTTGTTTAAATCCTACTAAAGTATTCTCTCCTAATAACGATGGTATTAACGATATTTGGGAAATTGAAAATATTGATATTTATCCTAACGCATTAATTGAAATTTATTCAAAAAATGGATATAAGGTTTTTAGAAGAAGAAATTATCAAAATTCTGTTAGTGAATCATTTAATGGAACTGATTTAAATGGGAATAACCTCCCTTCCTCAACATACTATTATGTTATAAGTATTGATGAAATAAATGATGTTTATAAGGGGACAATAACAATTGTACGTTAAATGAAAAAGTTTTTATTAGTAATATTTTTATGTAGTTCAATTAATTTGTTGATGTCTCAACAACAAACTAATTACACACAATTTTTTAGTAATGAAATTCTTTTTAATCCTGCCGTAAGTGGAAGTAAAACTTATAATCCATTAGTTTTTCAAACTAGGCAACAATGGCTAGGCTTTGAAGACGCACCTTTATCTTCTTCAATGAGTTATCATAAATTAGTTGATCAAAATAATGCTTTTGGGGGTGTATTAAATATTGAACAAGCATCGCCATCTATGAAAATAGATTTACAGACAACATATGCATTCCATGTTCCTTTAAATTCAAATAGAACTTTTTTATCCTTTGGTCTAGCTCCAAGTTTTATGTACTATTCAATTAATTTTGACCAAGAAGATTTGCCTAATAATAGTGATCCTGCATTTTCAGCATCAACATATAGCTCTGCTTCCGTTGACCTTTCTTCAGGACTTTATTTATATAATGAAAATCTTTCAATTGGTTTTTCATGTGTGAATATGTTACAATCATCTTTTGATGGAGAGGTTTTAGTACAGTCAAACCAGACTGTTGGAAAATCAAGTTTTGGTAAAAATTTAAGAGAACGAATTTTTTACTCATTAATTTCATACAATTTTGACATTATAAATAACGATTGGCAGTTTGAACCAATTATTTTATCTAGAAATTTTGACAATAAAAATACTGTAACAGATTTTGTCGCGAAAATAAAATACTTAAAGAATAATTGGATATCTGTAGCATACGGTTCAGATGAGACTTCTTCATTTGGTTTTGGTTTTAAAGCAAACAAGATGCACATAGGTTATTCATATGATTATCAATTATCATCAAGTATAATGAATTATAATTTTGGAACACATGAAATTGTATTGTCATTTTATATACCTGCCTTTCAACATAATCGCCATACTAATTTTTGGATTTTTTAATATGGAAAAAATTGAACATATTGGGATAGCCGTAGAGGATTTAGAAAAGGCAAATTCTATCTTTAAATTAATTTTAGGTAAATCAAATTATAAAACAGAATATGTTGAATCAGAAGATGTTGTAACATCTTTTTTTGATTTAGGAGAGTCTAAAATTGAATTAATCGAATCTAATGAAAAAGACAGTCCTATCTCAAAATTTCTAAGAAATAATAATAGCGCAATTCATCATATTGCAATTAAGGTTTCAGATATTTATTTTGAAATACAGCGTATAAAAAATGAGGGTATTAGAGTGCTTAATGAAATTCCTAAGGAAGGTGCAGATAATCAGCTAATTTGTTTTTTACACCCAAAGGACACATTAGGTGTTCTTATTGAATTATGTCAGGAAAAATAGTTTCAAGACTTTCAATGCTATTGTTTAAATGGTAGGTTTGTAATCCAAGCTTTTTTGCACTATCAATGTGCTGTATACTATCATCAATAAATAATGTGTTTTTAATTTTTAAATTGTTTTCATTTATTACTAATTTAAAAATATTTGGATCTGGTTTTCTTAGTTTTACCTCGTGAGAATAATATACTTTATCAAATAAATTATAAAATTCGTCATATTTCCCTCCCCCTATTTTTTTTACAATATAATCTATATGAATTGAATTTGTATTGCTTAAAAGAAATATTGAAAATTTATCTTTTAGGTTTTTTAATATATCAATTCTAGATTCGGGTAAATCTTTAATTATTGCATTCCATGCATTAATTATCTCGGATTTAGAAGCCTTTGGAATAATTTTTTGAATTTCTAAAATAAAATCTTCTTTGGTGATTTTTCCAGTTTCTAGTTGATCAAAAATTTTTGTTTGTGAAGATTTTGAATATAAAATCGAAGCATTTTCTATGCCAATCTTTTCAAACGCTTTAATAGTACTTTGGTAATCAATATCTAAAATTACATTACCTAAGTCAAAAATAATATTATCTATTTTTTTCACTGAGTAAAGCTATAGATAATTCAACAAATTTGATAGTTTTGCATATCATTTTTATAATGAGGGCCTATAGCTCAGCTGGTTAGAGCACTTGACTCATAATCAAGGGGTCGCAGGTTCAAGCCCTGCTAGGCCCACTAATCGGAACACGTTTAAATGTGTTCCGATTTTTTGTATAATTGTATGTTGTCTTGTAACAATATTTATTTCTATTTAGAGTTAAGTTTTAGATGAATTTATTTTCCACGTTTTTAATTAGATTAAAGAACAATAAATTAATTGTTCTCCTTTTTATTATTGTTACTGTTCTTGTATTCTTTTTATTTTATCAAAAGAAAACAATGGAACATCAAATGGATTTAAAAATCCAATTTATTGAACAAAAAAATATTTTAAGAGATGAACTTGATGATTTAATTGATGAACATGATGATTTACTAGAAGAATATGGAGATTTAAATGAACAGTTATTCCAAAAAGATTCTTTAATTCAAGAACAAATTTCTGAAATAAGAAATTTAATCAGAACAAAAAATGATCTAAAAGAGGCTAGAGAAAAAATAGATAACCTTAAAAGAATAGCTCAAAACTATGTCAAAGACATTGATTCATTGTACTATGTAACTGAAAGATTAAGTTCTGAAAAGGATAGTGTTATTAAAGTAAATAAGGATATTAACTGGAAAAATTATAAGTTGAACAAAACAAATATTCAATTATCAGAAAAGGTAAATATGGGGTCTACTCTTAAAATTAAAGATATAACTGTTGAACCCTTCAGATATAGAAGTACAGGAAAAGAAGTTTCAACAAGATCAGCCTCCAAAACACAAACCTTAAGAACATGTTTTTATATTTCAGCAAATTTAATTGCTGATCCAGGAAAAAAAGAAGTTCTAATTCAATTTGTTAATTCTAGAAATGAAATATTATCATCATCAGATACTATTTTAAATAACGAAGGAACTATGTTTTCTTCGAAAACCTCAATAGAATATAAAAATAAACAAGAATTTGTATGCTTAGACTGGCAAAGATATATTCCTCTTGAAGAAGGAGAATACCTAGTTAAAATTTTCATAGATGATGTCTTTACTTCTGAAACAGATTTTAAATTGAGATAACCATTACAAAGATCATTACATATAACATTAATGGCATAAGAGCTGCCATAAAGAAGGATTTGCCAAAATGGTTAGAGTCTGTAAATCCAGATATTGTATGCCTACAGGAAATTAAAGCAATGCCAGATCAATTTGATAATGCTTTGTTTAATAATTTGGGATTTGAATGCTATATTCATTCTGCAACAAAAAAGGGGTATAGTGGCGTGGCGATAATGAGTAAAATCAAGCCAAAAAATATTGAATATGGATGTGGAATAGAAGAGATAGATTTTGAAGGACGAATTATTAGAGTAGATTACAATGATTTTTCTGTCATGAGTGTTTATTTTCCATCAGGAAGCAGTGGTGATATTAGGCAAGATTTTAAATTTAAGTTTTTAGATTTATTTGAAAATTATATAGCTAGTCTTAAAAAGGATATTCCAAATCTCGTTATTTGTGGAGATTATAATATTTGTCATAAGTCAATCGATATTCATAACCCTGTGCGAAATAAGAACACTTCTGGTTTTTTGCCTGAGGAAAGAGATTGGATGACAAAATTTATTGACAGTGGTTTTGTGGATGTTTTTAGAATAGAAAATCAAGATCCTCATAATTACACCTGGTGGAGTTACAGGGCTAATGCAAGAGTTAAAAATTTAGGATGGCGTATTGACTATATTTTGATGTCTGATAAACTTTTATCCAAATATAAAAGATCAGTTATTCTTTCAAAAGCAGTTCATTCAGATCACTGCCCTGTTCTATTAGAATTAGCATAATAGTTTTCTTATTTTTGTGAGGTAAATTAAATATGATGCAAACTGCAGAGAGAAGTTCCCATTTAGATCCGTCCGAAAATGTTATTTTCCAAAGACATATGATTGCTTATAAAGAGGCGGCAAAAATTGTAAATGGAACTGTTTTGGAAATTGGGTGTGGAGAAGGATATGGAATTAGCGAATTAGCTAAGTTTTCAAATAAGTATATTGGAGTAGACAAGTTTGATACTTTTATTTCTGATGATCTTAGAAATAATTATGATATTGTTTTTCATAAGATGGAAATCCCTCCTTTAAAAAATATTGAAGAAAACAGTGTTGACTTTGTGGTGACATTTCAAGTAATAGAACACATCCAGGATGATAATTATTTCTTAAAAGAAATTTTTCGTGTGCTTAAGCCTGGAGGTAAATTACTTCTTACTACTCCAAATAAGTTAATGTCTCTTTCAAGAAATCCATGGCACATCAGAGAATATTCTCCCAAAGAAATGAAAGATATTTTAAAAAAATATTTTACTAAAAGTCAGGTAAATGGTGTATATGGTAATGACTTGGTCATGAAATATTATCAAAAAAATAAAGAATCTGTAAAAAAGATTACACGTTTTGATATTTTTAATTTACAATATATCCTACCAAGATGGATGTTGCAAATTCCGTATGATATTTTAAATCGACTAAATAGGAAAAAATTAAAATATGATAATGAAGAAGTTGTTGGTGCTGTAAAAGTTAACGATTATTCAATCTTAGAATCAACAGAAAATTGCTTAGATTATTTTTGTATTGCTACCAAGTAGTTGAAAAGCTATAGCCTTGACTTTTTAATTTTACTAGAATACTCTCCAAAGAAATTAATAAGTTTTTATAGCTTTTGTGATTATTATGGAAAACTATAATCGATCCTGCCTCTACACTTTCTATAACATTTTTATGCAGTTTTTCTTTTGTGATATTTTTCTTAAAATCCCAACTGAAAATATCCCACATTACCAGCTGATATTTCTCTTTTAATAATTTAATTTGTTTAGGCAGGATTCTTCCATAAGGAGGGCGGAATATTCTTAATTTTTTAGACATACCCAGTTCAACTAGTTTTTCATTTATTAATTTTTGACAAAGTTCTATATCATATAAGTATTTTTCTTTTTTTGTTTTAAATCCATCTAAATGAGAAAAAGAGTGATTTCCAACTATATGCCCCGCTTCTATAATTTGCTTTGTTAGTTCTGGGTATTTTTTAATTTGCTCTCCAGTTAAGAAAAAGGTTGCTCTTATTTCAAGCTTTTTAAGTGTTAAAAGAATGAATTCAGTTACTTCTTCCTCAGGGCCATCATCAAATGTAAGCCATATTTTTTTTTCTCTAGTCTTATTTTTCCACCTAAGACTAGTGAAGATTTTTTGAAGGAATCTGGGTGTTTTTACAAACAAGACTTATTGTAAAGCATAAAACTCATCTAAAAAAGTATTAATTCTAAATGTAGAATAATCTATTTCTTCTTTATCTGAAGTATCATTAGACCTGTAATACACATTATCTTCCTCAAAGTAATTGAATGATGAATTTCCTCTGTTATGAATTTGCATTACCCTTGTTAAACTACCCAATACTTGCGTGGCAATATTTAAATTTTGTTTTAAACCAGATCCTCTATCAAAATCTGATAAGTAATAATACTCTTTGAAATAGTCATCAATCATTGTAGCTAATAGTTTATCTCCTTTTTCATATTCTTCAGATTTGTAATAAAGGTCAATAATTGGAATTGTAAAATAGGTTAGGTTGACAACTTCTCTTGGAAATTCACTCAAGCATCGATCAATAACTTCTAATGCTCGCGTAGTATCTCCCTTAATAAATAGATTTTCTGCTAGTCTAGAATAATTATTTCTATAGTTCATAACCATTCTTGTATTGGTTTCATCAAAGTATAAGTCAGAATTATTTAATCCTCCCCAATTAAATTTGTTAATTAAATTATCATACATTACTTCAGTATGGATTGTTCCAGTTTGACCATCAGTAGCATTTGAAATATATGGAACTAATCTGTAAGCCAATCCTTCTAATTGGAAGTATTTTTCAAGCCCCATAAAATTATCTCTTCCAACAGTAATTGCAAAATAAACTGGACGATCCCAATTAAAGTTTGCCAGAATATCTAACACCATTAATTTGTTCTTATAAATACCATTGCCTTTTAGTTTCCATTTTATTTCATCAACAATTTTTGAGTGATATTCTTTAGGTACAAATTGTTTGGCTTTTTCTTTATCAACTTTTAACTTTAATTTTTTAGTTGGGCAATAGTTTTTAAGACCCGCAGAAGTGTTTATCATTGCCTTGGTGTTATTGCTATTGATAAACTTAACTACTTGTTCAACGTCCTTGTGTTCTTTGAATTTTTCTTGAATTATTGTATAGTCTCTTGTTCCTCTTCTATAGTCATTATGTTCCAGTGAAGAAGGAATAGGAGCCGCTTCATATGACGCTCTTTTCATTTGATCAATATACCAGTCGGTATTAAATAGAGATAAGTTCACTACTTTAATATCCGTTCTAATTCCCTCAACTTCTTGAGCATACCACAGAGGAAATGTATCGTTATCACCATTAGTGAAAAGAATAGCATTTTTAGCACAAGAGTTTAGGTAATTTTTAGCAACTTCAAGAGCTGTATACCTTCCCGATCTGTCATGGTCATCCCAATTTTCAGAAGCTAGCAGAACAGGAGAGGCAAGCATAGAAATCGTAGTAGCTACAATAATACTATTTCGAGCATTCGTTTTTTGTTTTAAAAAGTCATAGATAGCCAAAAGCCCTAAACCTACCCATATTGAAAATGCATAAAATGAGCCTACATAAGCATAATCTCTTTCTCGTGGTTGGAAAGGAACAACATTAAGATATATAATAATTAGTACTCCTGTAAATAGAAAAAATAACATGACAACAAGTGCATCTTTGTTGTGTTTTTTGAAATGAAAAAACATTCCAATTAACCCCAAAATTAAAGGCAAGAAATAGTAATGGTTTTTTGCCTTGTTTTTTGCTAGATGATCAGGGGCAAGGGTATTGTCTGGAGTTCCTAATCTCATATTGTCAATAAATGATATTCCACTTTCCCAATTTCCATGAAGTGAATTCCCATCCATATTCATGTAGTCATTTTGCCTTCCAGCAAAATTCCACATAAAATATCTTAAATATGACCATCCTATTTGGTAGTTGAAGAAATATTTAAGGTTTTGGCTAAATGTTGGGGTTCTCTCAGTATTTCTTAAGCCCGCCCATTGCTTGTAGCCTGAGGCATGTCTAGATTGTGTGTTACTCCACATTCTTGGAAAGAATGTTTTGTACTTGTCACTAAAATTTGGAATTGACTTTTTGCGATCATCAATAATGACATATTTTCCTTTGTTTTCATCTTTTGCATACACTGGATTTCCATCTAAGTATGGTTTTTTATTATCAAGTTTTGCATTAAAGTATTGCCCATACACTATTGGCCAACTTCCGTACTGTTCTCGTTTAAGATATGATAAAAGTCCAACAGCATCTTCAGGATTGTTTTCGTCAATTGGCGGATTTGAGTTTGATCTAACTACCAAGACAGCAAAAGAGGAATATCCAATTAGAAGCATCATAAAAGACAAAATCAATGTGTTGTACATTGGTTTGTTATTTTTCTTTGTGTAGAATAAACCAAATCCGATAAG
>JBJKXM010000015.1:0-13439 GCA_045561575.1 Flavobacteriales bacterium | reverse complement strand
TTTCAGGGGGAGCATCTCCATACACTTATAGTTGGAGTAATGGAATAACTACTGAAGATATTTACAACTTATCTGCAGGTACCTTTTCAGTTTTAGTAATTGATTCTTTAAATCAACAAGCTACAGCTTCATTTAATATTATTGAGCCGGATTCATTATACACAAATTATACTGTTATAAATGCTTCTGGACCTAGTGTTAATGATGGGGCAATTTATTCATATACTTTTGGAGGTACTACTCCTTACACTTATTACTGGCTTTCAAGTTATATAAATGATACTACACAACATTTAATTAATATTCCGCCAGGATCATATACATCTTACATATTGGATAATAATGGATGTTATAATTATGAATTATTAACTGTTGGATATGACTCAACTATCTATGGATGTACCGATTGTTTAGCTTATAATTTTGATTCGCTTGCTGTTAATGATAATGGATCGTGTTGTTATATTTCTGGTTGTACTGATCCAATAGCTGGAAACTATGATTCATCAGCTTGTTATGATGATGGGTCATGTTGTTATTTATATTATGGTTGTACAGATCCAACTTCTTGTAACTATAATCCATGTGCAACATTAGATGATGGGAGCTGCATTTATGCTATTGGAGGATGTACTGATCCACTAGCAACAAATTATAATATTTCAGCTGCTTGTGATGATGGAAGTTGTGTTTACATAGGATGTACTGATCCAAATGCAACAAACTATTTGGTATTAGCTCTTTGTGATGATGGATCTTGTACTTATATGAGTTGTAGTGATCCAGCCCCAACAGGTCTTGCTATTGATTGGGTAACCGATACTAAGGCCGGTATTACTTGGGATAATATGAATGATAGTGCTTGTATGGTATGGAAATACTTTGTTAGATACCGAGAGGTTGGAACATTAACTTGGACCACTAAATCTGCCGGAGTAGGAAATGGTCTATGTAACTTCGGACTGAACACTACTACAAAGACGCTTCAGAACTTAACTTCAGGAACTACTTATGAGTATAAGATGAAAGCCTTCTACTGTGGTGGAACATCATCTAATTATTCTGCACCATCTCAGTTTACAACAGCTGGTGATTGTCCTCCAATGGCTAACTTAACGGCAACTACCTTTAATGGTAATCAGTCTAAAGTGAGATTTGATTGGGATACCACTGGAGCTTATGTATTTGCAAGAGTAGCACTAAGAGTAGATACAGCAGGAGCGAACTGGCAAACAGCTGGAGGCTTTGGAGTATACTACCCAACCCAGTTTGTAAACAAGTTTGGTTTACAGTCAGGTGAGTCATACAGAGCACAGGGTAGAACATTCTGTGATTCTAACATTACATCATACAGATCATGGTGGACGAGTCCAATATTCTGGACACAGCCTGGATCGATAAGATTAAATGGAGGAACAGTGATTAATAACTTAGATGTATATCCAAACCCATCAAAAGACATATTTAATGTTGAATTAAATATTATTAATATATCTGAAGTCGATATTGAAGTGAAAAGTGTTATAGGAACAACAATTTTTTCAGAATCAAGAAAAAAATATGTTGGTAATTTGACTAAAAAAATTGATTTGTCTAATTTTTCAAGAGGAACTTATTTCTTAAAAATTAAGATAGGTGCTTCTTACTATTTTAAAAAATTAATACTTAATTAACTACAGTTGATTTCCTTGAAGATCAGATAACTTTACAAGTTCAACAACAAATATTAGAGTAGAACCAGCCGGTATTGGAGAACCTTCCGGGCTAGTATTACCATAGGCTAGTTTAGCAGGAATATAAAAACGATATTGATCACCAACACTCATTAATTCTATTCCTTCATGTAAACCCTTTATCGTTCCATTTGGAGCATTTAAAGGAAAGCTAACAGGCTCCTTATTTATTGAACTATCATAAACATCACCATTAATTAATGACGCTTGGTAGTGAATTGTTACAACATTTTCTTTTTTTGCTTTTAATCCTGTTAGTCCAAGTTTTAAAATTTCATATTGAAGTCCAGTTTCTGTAATTTTCACCTTATCTCTCTTGGCATTTTCTTCAAGAAATTCTTCTCCTAATTTTAATGCTTCAGCAGCTTGTTCATAATTTTGATCTTCTAACAATTGGTAAAAGTATTCGTTAAGAATTGAATCGGTATCTAGCAGTTTTATATCTAACGGTAAATCATAAACTACATCATGAAATCCTTTAGCAACAGACTGTCCATCAATTTCATTTAACTTATGCTTTTCTTTCATTGAAGTTGCAATATTTACACCAATTGAATAAGAAAATTTTTCAAGTTGTGTTTCAGGAGAAGTATAATTCACCTTTTTTTCTTTTTGTTGATTCTGAGAACAAGATGAAATTAAAATAAATAAACAAATAGTTAGAATTTTAAGGCTTTTCATGTTTTAATAATTTGTTTACAAAAATACATTTATTGTTTAAATTTTATATTTAGAAAAATACTCATTTTTTTATATTTGAGCAATTGATTATGAATATAACAAAAACTGATATAGAAGGTTTAATTATTATTGAACCTCAAATTTTTAAAGACTCTAGAGGGGCCTTTTTTGAAAGTTGGAATGCAAAAAAGTTTAAACAATTAGGAATTAATGAAGATTTTGTTCAAGATAATCAATCTGTTTCTTTTAATGGAGTTTTAAGAGGATTGCATTTTCAAAATCCACCATATGCTCAAGCAAAGTTAGTAAGAGTATTAAAGGGTTCGGTATTAGATGTTGCTGTTGATTTAAGGAAGAATTCTACAACATATGGCATGCATGTTTCAGTTATTTTATCTGAGGAGAATAATAAAAGTTTTTTTATTCCAAAAGGTTTTGCTCATGGTTTTTTGTCACTTGAAGATAATACTGTCTTTAGCTACAAGTGTTCTGGATATTACAATAAAGAATCTGAAGGAAGTTTATTATGGAATGATGAAGATCTCAAAATTGATTGGCAAATAGATAATCCTTTGGTTTCTGAAAAAGATTTACAAGCTGATCTGTTTAAGAACTTTAAAACAAAATTTAATGACTAAGAAACATACCATTCCTTTAATAGTAATTTTTGTTCTTATTTCTTTTTTATTTCTTTCATCTTCATATTTAAATACTTCTGATAATATACATCAACAAGGATTCAATAATAAGTATAATGTATATTCAGTTTTAAAACCAAATAATTTAACTTTTGCTAATGAATTAGTTCCTGATAGTTCTTCAGATATTTGGGAAAGGTTGGATAAAGAATTGCTTAAAAATATTTATTGGCAATCAAATACTTTGCTCTATTTTAAAAGAGCAAATAAGTATTTTCCAATAATTGAAGAAATATTAGCAAAAAATAATATTCCTGATGATTTTAAATATTTAGCTGTAATTGAAAGTGGATTTGAATATACAGTTTCTCCATCGGGAGCAGCAGGTTTTTGGCAAATTATGAAAGGGACAGCTAGAGAATATGGTTTAGAGGTAAATTATGCAATAGATGAAAGATACAATTTGAGAAAATCAACTGAAGCTGCATGTAAATACTTACAAAAAGCATATGATGAGTTTGGAAGTTGGACTATGGCAGCTGCTTCATATAATATGGGTATTAATGGAGTTAAAAGGAAAATGCAAAAACAAGAAACAAATAATTATTTTAATCTTCATTTAAATGATGAAACATCTAGATATATTTTTAGAATAATTGTGATTAAAGAAATAATGGAAAATCCGAGAAAATATGGATTTGTTTTTAGAAAAAGCGATCTGTATAATTATCCAGAGGTGAAACAAATAAGAGTAGATTCAACAATTAACGATCTCTACTTATTTGCAAAAAAACATAATGTCAATTATAAAATATTAAAAAAGTATAATCCATGGCTTAGGATTTCAAAACTTCCAGATGAATCTAGAAGAGTCTATTATATTGATTTGCCAAGAAAATCTGAAAAGCTTGTTTTTGATGATTTAGTTTTTGAAGAATCTTTAGATTAAAGTATGCAAAACCAAGAAGATTTTATTAGCATTTATGGAGCAAGAGTCCATAATCTAAAAGATATTAATCTCAAAATACCTAGAAACAAGTTAGTTGTTATTACAGGAAAAAGTGGTAGTGGTAAATCATCCCTAGCTTTTGATACAATTCATGCCGAAGGTCAAAGAAGGTATCTTGAAACCTTTAACGCATATGCTAGACAGTTTATTGGAAATATGAAGCGCCCTGATGTAGATAAAATTACAGGTCTAAGCCCTGTTGTAGCAATTGAACAAAAAACAACTTCAAAAAATCCTCGATCAACAGTTGGAACAATAACAGAAATTTACGATTATTTACGATTGTTATATTCTAGAATTGGAATTGCATATTCTTATGTAACTAATGAGAAAATGATCAGTTTTACAGATGATCAAATTCTTGACTTATTAAAAAATGATTTTAATGACACATCAATCTCTGTATTATCTCCAGTAATTAGATCAAGAAAAGGACATTACCAAGAACTATTTTATAAGTTGTCAAAACAAGGGTATTTAAAGGTAAGAGTTGATGGAGAAATTATTGAAATTAGTCCAAATCTAAAGTTAGATAGATATAAAACTCATGATATTGAAGTTGTAATTGACAGGCTAAAAGTTAATTCTAAAAATCAAAAGAGGGTACTTTCTTCAATTAAGTTAGCATTAAATCTTGGTGAGGGGGTTTTAATGATTGTTTCGTCAAAATCAAATAAGCCAAGATACTTCAGTAGAAATTTAATGTGTCCTACTTCTGGAATTGCGTATAAAAATCCTGAGCCTAGTTCATTTTCGTTTAATTCTCCCAGAGGCTCGTGTTCTGAGTGTAATGGTTTAGGAATATATAGGTCAGTTGATGTTGAAAAAATAATTCCAAATAGAAATTTAAGTATTAATAAAGGAGGGCTAGCTCCTTTATATAAAAAAAACTCTCAATGGATTTTTAATCAATTGGAAATAATTGGAAAAAAATATGGTTTTTCATTGAACACTCCTTTTAACGAAATTAGTGATGAAGTAATAGATTTAATTTTATATGGTATTAATGAGGATATAAAGGTAAAATTAAAAGCTGCAGGCATTTCAAAAAAATATAAAATTGATTTTATCGGAATAGTAAGTTTTATTGAGGAACAAGCTTCATATAGCTCTGTTAAAAGTATTGAGCGTTGGGCAAATAAATTTATGTCTGAAAAAAAATGTAAAGCTTGTAATGGAAGCAGATTAAATATTCAATCATCAAATTTTAAAATTGCTGACAAAACAATCACAGATGTTGTTAATATGGATATTGATAATTTGAAAAATTGGCTGATATCATTAAAGAAAAAATTAAATGCTAAACATAAATTAATAGCCGAACAAATTATAAAAGAGCTGCTCACAAGAGTACAATTTATTATTGATGTAGGACTTTCTTATCTGTCATTAAATAGAACATCTAAAACTTTGTCAGGAGGTGAAGCTCAAAGAATTAGATTGGCAACACAAATAGGCACTCAACTTACAAATGTATTATATATTTTGGATGAGCCAAGCATTGGATTACATCAGAGAGATAATTTAAAATTAATAGAGTCTTTAAAAAAACTTAGAGACATAGGTAATTCAATCATTGTTGTGGAACATGATAAGGACATGATTTGTAGTGCTGATTACATCATTGATATGGGGCCCGAAGCAGGTGTACATGGTGGGTTAGTAACTGCTGAGGGGTCTTACAAAGAAATTATAAAATCAAAGAATATAACTTCAGACTTTTTAAGTGGAAGAAAAGAAATTTCAATTCCAGAAATAAGAAGGAAAGGCAATGGTAAGTTTTTAGAGTTGTTTTCAGCAAAAGGAAATAATCTAAAAGAAATTAACTTAAAAATTCCTCTTGCTTTATTTTGTTGTGTTACCGGTGTTTCGGGTAGCGGGAAATCATCATTAATTAATGAAACATTATATCCAATTTTAAATAAGTATTTTTTTAGGGGAGAAAAAAACCCTTTACCATATGGTGATATTAAAGGAATAGAAAATATAGATAAAGTTATTGAAATTAATCAAGCTCCAATTGGTAGAACACCAAGGTCTAATCCTGCTACATATACTGGAGTATTTACTGATATTAGAGAATTATTTTCAAATACTGAGGAATCCAAAATTAGAGGATATAAATCAGGCAGATTTTCTTTTAACGTCGTTGGAGGAAGATGCGAGGTTTGTAGAGGAGCAGGAAAGAAAACTATTGAGATGAATTTTCTTCCTGATATTATGGTTCATTGTGAAGATTGCAATGGTTTGAGATATAATAAGGAAACACTTGCAGTTAAATTTAAGGGCAAGTCAATTTCTGATGTTTTGGATTTAACTGTTGATCAGGCAGTTGAATTTTTTGAAAACATACCTACTATTATCAGAAAGATAAAAATTTTAAAAGATGTTGGGTTGGGATATTTGTCCTTGGGTCAATCAGCAACAACTCTTTCTGGTGGTGAGGCTCAAAGAATTAAATTAGCTTCTGAATTATCAAAGAGAAGTACCGGAAATACACTTTATATTTTGGATGAGCCTACAACTGGATTGCATTTTCAAGATGTTAAAGTACTTCTAGAAGTTTTAAATTCAATAGTTAACAAAGGAAATACTGTGTTAGTTATTGAACATAATCTCGATGTTATTAAAGTTGCTGATTATATAATTGACCTAGGAAAAGAAGGAGGAGAATGTGGTGGATATATAGTTAGTGAGGGTCCTCCAGAAAAAATTATCCGTTCAAAAGACAGCTATACAGCTAGTTTTTTAAGGAATGAGTTGTGATAACTCTCTATAATTATTAAAATCTATTTCTATTTTTTTCATATTTTTACGAAATTATAAAATATTAAAAATGAATAACTTCCTTCATAAGATTGTTTTAGTTTTTCTTTTATTTTTCTCATTTACATTGTTTTCACAACATGTTCCAAATACCGATAAAAATAAAATCCCTTTAAATCCAAGATTTGTTTTTGGATCCAATTTTTACAATTATCAAGGAGGTATTACAGGAAATGAATCTAGTTTGATTTCTGGTGATATTGGTTACTTAACTGGTTTAAAGCTCCATTTTAATGAGAATTCCTCAGTTTCTTTTTTATTTTCTAGTCCTGCATCATTTTTTGAAAAGCAGTTTGATCCAAACACTGGTCTTTTAGAAGGCGAATTTAGGTCTGAATTTAGTACTATAGGTTTAAACTATAATTATAATGTAAGAAGTAAGTCATTGATCAATCCATTTTTGAGTTTTGGTGTTCAAAGTATTAGTTTTAAGACTTTAAATCCAGATGTTTCCTCTCAATACTCTAAAAAAGAATCAGGTTTTGTAATTCCAGTTGGTGCTGGATTAACTCTAAAAATGTCTGATAGAATGTCTATGGATGCTTCCGTAAACTTTGTTTTATCGCAAGTTGATATTGATAAAACTACTGAAGAGCAAAATGATAATTATGCTGTTTTTAATCTTTCTGTAAGTTATGATTTGTTTACTCCAAAGCCTAGTGAATTAGATTATTTAAAAGAAAAATATTATTCTGATGTCAATTACGATAAATTAGATATGTCTGATCAAGACGGTGATTTAGTTTTAGATATAAACGACTACTGTCCAGAAACTCCAACAGGTGTAAAAGTCGATGAAAATGGATGCCCAATTGATTCTGATAATGATGGAATTGCAGATTATTTTGATAAAGAAAAGAATTCATTAGCTGGAGCAATTGTTGATGAAAAAGGTGTAACTCTCAAAGAAGATCAGTTTAAAAGTAAGTATGAAAAAAACGAAGTTGCATCAAGAGAATTTGCTAATTTTTATAATGAAAGTGAGATTTCTAGAGACGATTTCAAAACTATTAATGCATATTTAATTGCTAAAGCAAATGCTTTTAATAATTTATATAATTCACAAAATAATCAAAATGAAGAGTTAGGTTTTGTTTACAAGGTACAACTAGCAGTATATAATGATGGTGTGCCTCCAAGAATGATAAATAGACTTCTTAGTCTTGAAGATTTAGAAAGTTTTACTGAAAATAATGGAAATGTAATCTATGCTGTTGGAAATTACCTTACTATAGATGATGCCCTTGGTAGAGAATTTGAGTTAGAAAAACTTGGTTTTAATAACTTATCTATTTTAGAATATGAAAATGGAGTGCTTACCGTTTATACTCTTCCAGTTTCACAACAAGATCAAGAAGTTTCAAAAGAAGAAGATAACAAAATAGATTCTTTATTAGTTACCAAGAAAGAAGATTTTGTTAAAACAGAGATTGATTTTTCAAACTCTACAGTATACAGAGTTCAAATTGGTGCATTTAATGTTAATTTGTCAGAAAAGATTTTTCAAGGTGTAGATAATGTAGTTTCTTTTAAAGGTAATGATGGTTTAGTAAGATATATGACTGGTTCTTTTGATAATTATTCTGATGCAATTAACTACAGAAACCAAATGAGATCTAGAGGATTTGAAGATGCATTTGTTGTAACATTTAAAGACGGAAAAAGAGTCCCGCTAAGCAAATCTATTTCAAAGAAAAAAGCGCCTAAAATCTCAAAGAAAAAGTCTGTAAAAAAAGAAGTTGAGTTTAAATCAAAAAAAGAAAAAAATGTTGATTTAAAATTTTATGTTCAAATAGGAATTTTTCCAGAAATTTTATCAGCAAATGACCTCTCAATGATGAGTGAGATTAATAATGTAAGAAAGCAAGCTTCAGGATCTTTTTATAAGTATTTATCTGATGAATATGGTGAGTATTCTCTTGCTGCTTCTCAACTTCAAATAATAAAATCTACAGGTTTTAAAGATGCCTTTATAATTGCTACATTTAATGGTAAAGAAATTTCATTAGAAAAAGCCCTTAGTTTAGACTAAGATTTTTGATACTTCTTTTTTTTACTACCCTCATAAATTTTAAACTCTCGAAAACTACATTTAAGATTTCCGTTCATAACCTCAAGTTTTGAGGTAGGTTTAAGACCTATCATTTTTAAATTTTCTATATCTGATGATATTAGCCAGGCAGTACAGTTTTTATAATTCTTTTTTAGAGAATCACCTACTTTTTTATAAAATTCATTAACTCCTAATTCTATTCTTTCCCCATATGGAGGGTTAAAAATTACAAATGTATTATCACTAACTTCAGTTTCAAAAAAATCTTCATTTTTAACTTTGATATGCTCTAGCATAAGAGCATTTTCAATATTTTTTCTTGAAATTCTGACAGCTTTTTGAAAATTATCACTTCCTGTAATTTTTCCTTTAAAATCTATTTCTTTATTTAGTGATACATCTTTTATTTTTTCAAATAAATCTTCATTAAAATCTTTCCAGTTTTCAAAACCAAATTTTTTTCTAAAAATATTAGGAGGGATGTTATAAGCAATCATTGCGGCTTCAATTAAAATTGTTCCAGAACCACACATAGGGTCGTGAAAATCATCTAATTTATTCCATCCACTTAATAAAATTAAACCAGCAGCTAATACTTCATTCATTGGTGCTATAATTGTATCTAGTTTGTACCCCCTTTTATGAAGAGATTCTCCAGAACTATCTAACGAAATTGTACAAGTGTGTTTATTGATATGTAGATTTATTGTTATGTCAGGATCAGATGGGTCAACATTTGGTCTTTTATCAAATTTATTTCTAAAAAAATCAGCAATACCATCTTTAACTAGTAAAGAGGCATATTTACTATGATTGAAAACTTCGGAATTAGTTGTTGCATGTGTTGCAAATGTATTGTTTACATCTAAAAATTTTGTCCAATCAATCTTTAAAATATTGTTGTAAAGTTCCTTTTCATTATGTGCTTGAAAAGTGTGGATAGGCTTCAAAATTCTCAGACAAGTTCTAAGATTAAGATTTGCTTTATACATAAAGCCATCATCACCTTTAAAGCTAACTGCTCTTTTTTGAATCTTTATACTTTGTGCGCCTAAGTCCTTAAGTTCATTTGCAAGAATATTTTCAAGCCCATGCATTGTTTTGGCAAGCATATAAAAATTAGGGTCTTTCATACTACAAAGATAGCTTTATTAAGTGATAGAAATAATTAATTTTGTGTGACTTCTAATTTTTTATTATGGAAAGAATTTTTTATCCTAAAACTCAGATTTTATTTGATGCCTCTTTTTCCAAGCTTGAGAGCTATTTAGAACATACTGATTGTAAAAGCTTATTTCTTTTAGTTGATAAAAAAGTTTACAATTACTATAAAAGTTATTTTACTGAATACGAAAATATAATTATTGTTGATTCTGAAGAAAATTCCAAATCTTTAGATTATATTTCTTTTTTGATAGAAAAGCTTCTAAAATTTGGGGCAAATAAAAAAACTCATTTAATTGGAATAGGTGGAGGTGTTATTTGTGATATAACAGGTTTTGTTGCTTCTATTTTTATGAGAGGAATAGGCTTTTCTTTTGTGCCTACAACAATTCTATGTATTACTGACGCCTGCCTTGGCGGAAAAAATGGAGTTAATTTTAATAACATAAAAAATATAGTAGGTACTATAAATGAGCCAAATAATATAATAATTGACTTTTCTTTTTTAGAATCTCTCTCTATTGATGACATTAATACTGGTTTTGCTGAAATAATTAAACACGCATGTGTTGCTTCACCAAAATTATTTTCAGATTTAGAGAATTTAGTTGTTGATTATAAATCAATGAAATTCATGCGTGAAATCTTAAAAAAATCAATATCAATAAAACTTAATATTGTTTTAAAGGATTTAAAAGATTTAAGTTACAGAAGAATTTTGAATTTTGGCCACACATATGGTCATGCTATTGAAGCTCAATATAAACTTAATCATGGACATTCAGTTTCATTAGGAATTATCTTTGCATGCAATGTAAGTAAAAATTTGGGTTATTTGTCACTTGATAAAATCAAGAGAATTGAAAAACTACTAAGTAAATTTAATCTGCCAACGGATATATCTAAAATAGATTTAAAGAAGTTATTGCCATTTATTAATAAAGACAAAAAAGCAGGCAATAATAAAATTGATTTTATTGTTCTTGAAGATATCGGTAAGGGGAAGATTTTAAATGTAGAAATAGATAAAATAATGTATGACTAGAGAAATTAAACCATTTAAATATAATGGTTCAATTTATATTAATTCTTCAAAAAGTGTTTATCAAAGAGCAGTTGCACTTGCTTGCTTTAGTAAAAAGAAATTCCAAATAATTGGTGATTCAAATAATACAGACTCTCAAACTGCAATAAGGATTTGCAAAGAAATGGGATTTAATATTGTTAAATCAGAAAATAAATTAGAGATTTTTGGCGAATGGCATTCTTATAAATCTAGTTTACAAACTAGTTCTGTTGAATCAGGCTTATGCCTTAGATTATTTGGGGTTTTACTTTCATCAGTTTTTAATGAAGTAAATATGTTATTAACTGGAACGGCAAAAGAGAGAAAATTTGATTTTACTTCATTAAAGGAACTAGGTGTTGATTCATTTATAAAAGATTCAAGTATTTTATTAAGAGGAAAATTAAATTCAGGAATAATAAATATAGATAATCCCAATACTTCTCAATTATTAACTGGTTTATTAATTACCCTGCCTTTCCTAAAAGGTGACAGTATAGTATATTGTAAAAATCCAGTTAGTATTAACTATATTGATATTACAATTGATTTGTTAGAAAAATTAGGAATTGTAATTAAGAATGAAAACCATACTAAATATATAATAAAGGGAAATCAAACTATTAACCAACATAAGATCATTGTTGAAGGTGATTGGAGTGGTGCAGCATTTCATTTTGTTGGAGCTGCAATATCTGGAAAAATAAAGGTGTATGGTTTGAATATTTATTCAAATCAAGGCGACAAGCAAATTCTAGATTTGTTAAGTAAGTGTGGCGCTGAAGTTAACGTACATGATCGATATATTGAAGTTAAAAAAAATCAACTTAAATCGTTTACATTTGATGCAACCGATGTCCCCGATCTTATACCTCCTTTAACTGTTTTAGCTTCATCATGTGAGGGAGAATCTTATATTTATGGAATAGATAGGTTGATAAATAAAGAAAGTAACCGTGCTTTATCACTAGAAAAAGAGTTTTCAAAATTAGGAGTTAGAATAATTTCTAAAAAGAATTGTTTTAAAATTATTGGATGTAATAAAATTAAGGGAGGCAATGTTGATTCACACAATGATCATAGAATAGCTATGGCTTTATCGGTTATGGCCACAGTTGCAAAAACCCCTGTGGCCATAACTAATAGTAATGTAGTTGATAAGTCGAATTCAAGATTTTATAATGATCTTGATAAGATTTTAAATTTTAATTAGTTCTAAACTTAAATTTATATTCAGTTAGACTTTCATTGGCTTTAATTATTTTTTGTTTTAACCCTTGTTTGTAGTTTAAAACTCTCTGGCTTAGTTCTTCATCACCTACAGCTATAATTTGAGCAGCTAAAATACCTGCATTATGAGCTCCGTCTAATCCTACTGTTGCAACTGGAACACCAGGGGGCATCTGTAGAATTGATAATATTGAATCCCACCCATCAATTGATATTGATGATCTGCATGGTACACCAATAATAGGTAAATGAGTAAATGCTGCAACAACTCCAGGTAGATGTGCTGCACCACCGGCACCGGCAATAATTACCTTAATCCCATTGCTATGTGCATTTGTAGCAAATTCTTCAACCATTTCTGGTGTTCTGTGTGCGGATAATGCATTAATTTCAAAAGGAATTTCCATATCATCTAAGAATTGTGCTGCTTTTTGCATAACAGGCATATCAGATGTACTTCCCATTATAATACTAACTTTTGCTTTCATCATTTTTTTTTTTTAAAAATTCAGACAAATATATCTTTTTTGTTGTTTTAATCATGATGATTTTTTTTGATTTTAACTTTTTTTTTCAACTATTTATCACTATTTTTAATAACTTATATAACCTATTAAGTTGTTGGTTTTTAATTGATTATTAATTTTTTAATTTATCTGCTAAAAAAACTTTTTTTTATTTTTTGTAAATAATAAAAAGAGGTTATATTTGCAGCCGCTTTTTAAGCAAAAGATCTTTAAAATTTTATAACTAGCAGTAATTTTTTTCAAAAGGATTGTTTTTATCCAAAAACAATGTATATTTGCAGCCCTTTTGAAAACAAAAGTTTGATTTTAAAAGGAATTTAAAATGGTATTAAAGCCATTTTTTTATTGAGAAGTTCTTAAAAATATTGAAGATAGAATTAGATAACATCCGAATAAAAGTCAATTTATAAACTTTTTTTACAACGAAGAGTTTGATCCTGGCTCAGGATGAACGCTAGCGGCAGGCCTAACACATGCAAGTCGAACGGTAACAGATCTAGCTTGCTAGATGC
>JBJKXM010000014.1:0-14206 GCA_045561575.1 Flavobacteriales bacterium | reverse complement strand
TTGCCCTTTTTTTATTTATTTCTATATCTATTTTTACAGATTAGATTTTGTAGATTTGTTAAAAAAAAGATTATGAAAAAAATATTTACAATTTTGTGCATTGTTTTATCTTACCAGATATCATTTGGTCAAGTAAACACAGAGCATGTTTTAACTTCAAAAAATTATAAGGAATATGCTTCTTCAGTAAAGGTGCCAAAATCTGTTACAACTATTTGGTCTGAAGATTTTTCTAATGGTATTCCAAGTACATGGGCTAATTCAACTGTTCCATGGGTTTATAGAGGCCCTTCTACTGTGCCAAACTCAACTGTTGGAACTCAGGGTGCATATGGAACAAATCAAGGTCCAATTCAATCACCTACCGCTCAAAATGGGTTTATGATTTTTGACTCAGATTATTATGATAATAATGGAGTAGCAGGTGCATTCGGAACAGGACCATATCCTTCTAATCCAAATGGACACATAGGTACACTTACTACTGAGTCAATTGATCTTTCCAGCTATCCAGCTGTTTCTTTAATTTTTAATAGTTTTTACAGAGAGTACACTGGAATTGCTAAAGTAGCCTTCAGTATTGATGGAGGTGCAACTTTCACAAATGAAATGGAAGTACACCCTGATATTGATGTAAATGATGCTACAACTGCCGATTATCAAGTAATGTTAAATCTCCCTCCTAATATTGCTGGACAGCCAAGTGTTCATATTCAATTTATTTATGATGGTACCGTTTTATATAATAACTATTATGGATATTATTTTTGGTGCATAGATGACATACAATTGATTGAGACACCAGCTAACTTAATGGTTTGTCAAGATGAAATGTTTGGTGGATGGTGGAAAGGTTATCAAGTAACAGGAGATCTAGGTTGTAATTATACTTTTAATCCTATGGCTCAGGCACTTGGAAATCCTTACAGATTAGAAGGTGTTGTAAGAAATCTTGGAGCCAATGCTCAAAACAACACTACTTTACATGGAGAGATTGCTGATGATGCTGGAAATGTTTTATTTTCTGATGTGTCTAATTCAATAACTCTTGCTATTGCTGCAGTAGATACGCTTGCTATAAATAGTTTTTATACACCAACAAATATGGGTACACATAATGTAAGTATTTGGGCAAGTTCAGATTCATTTCCAACAACTGATACAGCAACTATGTCAACAATCGTAACTGATTCTATTTATGGAATTGATTATGATTGGAATTCAGATGGTGCTAATCTTGGAACAAGTGCATGGCGAATTGGTAGAACATGTGGTGGTCAAGTTGGAACAACAGCATATGATGTATATGCAGATGATGAGGTAACATCAATATCATTTCACGTTGGATCAGAATCTGTTGTTGGTGCTCAGATGACAACAGAAATTTATGAAGGCTTTGGTACAAATAGTATATTTTTAGCTGAATCTGATCCATATCAATTAACTCCTGCTGATATAGGAAATTGGGTGACTGTTCCTTTATTAAGTCCACTTCCTGTTTTTAAAGGAACATCATACATGGCTGCTGTCAGAGGATATGCTCATCCAACAGATACGTTTATGATTACTGTTGCAGTTAATTCCGCATCTGCAAGTTATATACAAGACAATGGTTGTAATTTAAATTCAGCTAATCCTGCAGGGACATGGTATTCTGCTACTGATAAAATGGCAATTAGAATGAATTTTGGAGATATTACTGCTCCTTCTAATGTTGATGAACAAGGTAATAATTCAGACTTTATTATTTATCCAAATCCAACAAACGGTTTATTTACTATAGAAACTCAAAAATCTTGTGTTGTTAGTATAACTAGTGTAATTGGTCAGGAAATAATTAAATATAATCATGATGGAATAAATTCACTATCAGTTGATTTAGATGGTTATGAAAAAGGAATCTATACAGTGAAGTTATACTATAAAGATAAAGTTTCAACAAAGTCAATTATTCTACAATAGATAATATTATTTTTCAAAAAAAAAAGCTCTGTTTAATCACAGAGCTTTTTTTATATTTGTTTAAATCAAAAAAATATGAAAAAAATATATCTATTATTTATAATTAGTATTTGTTCTACTTTTCTTTTTGCTCAATCTGTGACTTCAGTAAATGATAATGAAACGGTTGATTTGCAAAATAGTATGCCGAATACAAACAACTTTATTTCTACTCAAACACCTATATGGTCTGAAGATTTTTCTGGAGGTTTCCCCTCACTTTGGTCAACAAGTTCAACTAATATGGCGGGTGCATTTGCTACATGCCCATGGGCTTGGACAACAGATGGAACATGGGGATATTGGAATGGTAATCAGGGAAATTCTCCATCAAATGCACTTACTTCTACAACAGCAAGTAATGGATTTTTGATTTGTGATACTGATTCAGCTAATCACTATGCAAATGGACAGCCTTCTGGGTCAACCTACCAATATATTGAGTCAACTGTAACAACTAATGCTATTGATTTATCTATGTATCCTGCAGTAAGTGTAGAATTTGAGCATTTGTTTAGGTATAATAACCTCGGAAATACAAATTTTACACCACCATCAATATATGTAAGTTCAGATTCTATTAATTGGACTGAATATCAAGTGCATGGCGGATTATCTAATAATACTCAATCCTCAAATCCTGAATTTACAAGTATTAACATCTCTACTGTTGCAGGAAATCAATCTACAGTTTATTTAAGATTTGGTTGGGTTGCTAGATGTTATTACTGGATGATAGATGATATTAAAATTGTTGAAACAGATCCAAACAGACTTGAAATTGCTGATCATACTTATGGTGGATGGTGGTTAGGTTATCAGATAACAGGTGATATTGGAGTTGATTATACATTCAACCCAATGAATCAAGCAAATCAGAACCCATACAGAATGGAAGCTGTAGTTCAAAACAACGGAGCAAGCCCTCAAACAAATACAACATTACATGTTTCAATAGATGATGTTTCAGGAAATAATATAGCTTCCGCTTCATCTAATGGAATGACTTCGATGGTTAATTCTTATGATACTTTAGCTACAAACACTAATTTTTCTCCTACTTCATATGGTTATCATGATATAAGTTTTTGGGCAAGTTCAGATTCTTTTCCATCTACTGATACATTAGTTAGAGGAACTATTGTTACTGACACTGTATATGGCATAGATTATGATTGGAATTCTGATGGAGCTAATGCTGGAAATGGTTACTTTTTAGGAAGATCATGTGGTGGTCAGGTTCTTGCCAATCGATTTGATATTTATGAAAATACTACAATAACATCAATTTCATTTCATGTTAATGATAATTCTGTACCGGGAGCCGAGTTAAATGTTGAATTATATGAAGCAGACGGTCAAATTTATTTAGAGGAATCAGATCCTTACATATTGACAGCTGTAGATATTGATAGTTGGGTTACGCTACCTTTATTAAATCCTTATTTTTTAACTGCAGGAACTTCTTATATGGCTGCAGTAAGAGGAAGACAACATCCGCAAGACACCTCTTTAATAAGTAGTACCACTAATCCAAATACTTCAAGATATCTCCAGGATAACTGTGGGAATGGAAATTGGTATACTATTTCTAAAGCACTGCTTATAAGGATGAATTTTGGAACTCCTAATAGTATTGATGAGGCTAATATAGATTTAAATTTTAATGTTTATCCAAATCCTTCAAATGGTAACTTTGTAATTGAAAACTTAAATAATCATTCTTATGATCTTGAAATTACTAATGTTTATGGGCAGCAGGTTCTTCTTGAACTTAACATAAATAGACTAGAAAATAAGATTGATATGAGTATGCTATCTTCAGGAGTATATACAGCTAAAATTAAAAATAATAAATCTACCTACACAACTAAGTTAGTTATTGAATAGTTAGGGTAACTAATTAGTAAAAACAGCAACTAATTAGTTGCTGTTTTTTTATTTCTAAAAAATGAATAAAGAACCAATAGTAATGAAATCATAATAATTTCCCAGTAGAAGACGTATGTTGGGATGCCCATTATTTTATTTAGATTATTTATTATCAACGGATTATTTACCTGTGGAGGTGTGGAAACATAAAGATAGTTAGAGCTGAGTAAATTATTGATTGGTATAATAATAAAAAGAATAATATTAATTAAGCCAAATGCTTTAAACCATGAGTTTTTTGATAAATTTAATTTCATATTATATCTCATGAATAGCGGGATTGTAATTATTGATGTATGTTTAAAGTAGAACATGATGTAAAAAAAGTTTAGCTCCTTATATAATGTAATTTGTGGTGTTAATAAAGATAGCGTTCCACCAATTATTCCGGCATAAAATAAAAATTCAAAAAGAATCTGATTTTTTTTTATAAAACCAATAAAACAGCAAATAATAGCAGAAATACTACATAGGTGAAGCGGTAGGTTATCGGTAACGGTCCATGAATCAATAAAGATTAATATTAAATGATTTGCTAACGTCATCAGCAATACCAAAAGACTACTTACTTTTAATATTATTGGTAATTTTTCATCATTTGTTTTAAATGCAATTATAAAATATAAAGCTATAAATGATAGTGTAATAATCATATTTATCATCCATTCTTTTGAGAGGAAATCTATAATAATTATTGGATCCATTTAATGAAAATTTTATTTTAAACAAATCTAGATTTATTTAATTTAAAAACTATGCAATACATAGCAAACTAACAATTAATTTACATGTGAAGATTTTTAAAATCTTATAGTTGCTTAATTTTACATTATGATTAAGAATAATCCCGCATTACTTTTAGTAGATGTACAAAAAGCATTTTTAGAAGAGGATTATCCAGGTTTGAAAAGAAATAATCATAATGCAGAATTGATCTGTGGTGATATTTTAAAATATTGGAGAAAATTACAGCTTCCTGTAATACATGTTAGACATAGCTCTAGAAATCCTAATTCGAAACTTTATAAGTCAAAACCAGGGTTCGAATTTAATGATCATGTAAAACCACTTGCTAAAGAAACAGTACTTACTAAAGAGGTAAATAGCGCATTTATTGGTACTAATTTAGAACACCTATTACATAAATCTAATATTAAAACATTAGTCGTTGTTGGAATGACAACTAATCACTGTATATCTTCAACAGTTAGAATGTCAGGAAATTTAGGATTTGAAACTTATTTAATTTCTGATTCAACAGCTTGTTATAATACTAAATCTATTTCTGGGGACATAATTGATTGTCAAGAGATATATGAAAACTCATTAGCAAGTTTAAATGAAGAGTTTGCCACTGTTATAGACTCAAAGGAATTACTTAGTTTGTTAGTATAGACAAACAAAAAAGCAGCATTAAATGCTGCTTTTTGTGGTACCTCCAGGAATCGAACCAGGGACACATGGATTTTCAGTCCATTGCTCTACCAACTGAGCTAAGGTACCATTGTTAGGGGTGCAAATTTAATAGAATTTTTAACATGAAGAAAAAAAAATCTAATCATATAATACAGTCTCTTTTTTGTAGATTTGATAAAATTTAATTTTTTGAAGTTAATTGTTGATATTGGCAATAGTAGAACAAAGCTTGCTCTTTTTGATGAAAAGTATTTAGTAAAACATGAAATTACTTCTAATTTTTCAAAAGATTCATTATCAAATTTTTGTGATAATTATCTTGTTAATTCATCAATTTTTTCATCTGTAAGAACATTAAGTAAAGCAGATCACAGATTAATTAGCAGTTACAATGGATTATTGCTTGATAGTAAAACGCCTCTTCCAATTAAATCTAATTATAAATCCTCTATAGGGTCTGACAGAATCTCTGCAGTTGTTGGTGCGTGTTATCTTTTTCCAAATAAAAATATTTGGGTGTTTGATGCAGGTACATGTTTAACTGCAGATTATATTGACAAGAATAAAATATATCATGGAGGAAGGATAACTCTAGGTCTTGAAATGCGTTTTACAGCTTTAAATAAGAATACATCTAAATTGCCAAATATATCATTTAGTGAAGAAAGTTTTTTTAAAGGTGATACTACAGAAAAGTCAATTATTTCAGGAGTTCAACAGGGGATTTTAGCAGAAGTAAGAACATTAATTTCTGATTTTGAAAAATATAATAACGATTTTATTGTTCTATTTACAGGAGGAGATGCCTCTTTCTTTGAAAAAGAATTAAAAAACACCATATTTGCAGACCAATTTTTGGTGTTAAAAGGTTTAAATGAAATATTAGATTATAATGAATAAATTCGGTATATATATACTATTTTTTTTACTTATTACAGGGGAGGTTTCTCTTGCTCAACAGACTACAAGCTCACCTTATTCAAGATTTGGTTTAGGTGACTTAAACTCTCAATTTTCTTCTGTATTTAATTCATTAGGTGGTGGAGGTTATGCAATAAATGATAGTAAGATTATAAATCCTTTTAGCCCAGCATCTTACTCATCTTATCAATCTAATTCGTTTCTTTTTTCTACAGGAATCAACAATGAAACTATTGATATTCAATCATTAACTGACAATCAAACGGTTAATAATCTTTCACTTAGCCATATTTTATTTGGTTTTCCATTAACAAAAAAAATTGGATCTTCTTTTGGAATTATTCCTTTTAGTAGTATTGGTTATTCAATGCAAAACAGAGATGATATTTTTGGTGCCGATATGCTTTATGATGGTGATGGTGGAATAAGTAAGGTCTATTTTGGTAGTTCAATTGAGTTACACCAAAATCTTTCAGTTGGTGCAAATGCATCTTACCTTTTTGGAGGTTTAAATAGAAGGAAGAGATTAGTTTTTGATGATGAGACAATTTTTAATTCACGTTCCAATTCATTAATTAATATTAAAGGAATCTATTATGAATTTGGCGCAGTCTTTTCAAAAAAAATAGATGATAATAATTCCCAGATTTCTATTTCTATCAATACATCAAATAATACAAATGTTAACGCTAAACGAACTAACCTTGTTGAAACTTTTGAGTATTCAGGAACTAATGAAATTGTTAAAGATACTTTTGAAAATTCAGTGGAAAAAGGAAGTATGATTTTACCTAAATATACCAATTTAGGATTAGCATATTCATTAGATAAATGGTTGTTTGTTTTTGATTATTCAACTCAAAATTGGAGTGATTATGAGCTATTTGAAGAATCAGACTCACTTATAAATAGTCAAAGAATATCTGGTGGTTTGCAATATACACCTGATATATCTTCAGTAAATCAATTTTATAAAAGGTGTCATTATAGAGTTGGTTTAGCTTTAAATACAACTCCTTTGCAAATTAATAACACACAGCTTGAAGATAAGAGCATTAGTTTTGGAATAGGCATTCCTATCAAAAAAAACAAATCTACATATGATATTTCCTTGATTTTAGGTCAGAGAGGAACAACTAGTAATAATTTATTAAAAGAGAATTACATTAAAATTGGGTTAAGTATGTCTTTTGAAGGCATTTGGTTCGTTAAACAAAAATATAATTAAGAAATGAGAAAAATATTAGTTTTATTGCTACTTTCAAATTTTGTAATTGAAATGAAGGCACAGGGTAAGTGGGGGAATGATAGCGTTTCATGCATAACTAACCTTTCGTTATATAGAGAATATTATAAACAGAAAAATTATGATGATGCGCTTTCTCCATGGCGATGGGTTTATATAAATTGCCCGCAGTCAAGTGGAAACATATATAAGAATGGTCCAGTGATTATTAAGGCTAAAATGAAGCAAGATAAAGCAAATAAGAATGCATATATTGATACGTTAATGCAGATTTATGACAATAGAATCCAATATTTTGGCAAGGAAGGTTTTGTCCTTGGTTTAAAGGGTGCTGATTTGTTAAGATATGACAAGTCAAGATATGATGAAGCATATGCTTTATTAAAAAAATCATATGAAATTCAGCAAAATAATAGTTCTGCTGGTGCAATTTCATCTTATTTTAAATCTGCAACAATGATGGAAAAAAATGGTAAGTTGCAAAAAGAAGATGTTTTGAATTTATATGCAGAATTATCTACTGTAATTGATTATAATTTAGAAAATAATCCTAAAAAAAGCAAATTCTATACGCAAACATCTTCAAATGTAGAATCATTATTTACACCGTATGCTGATTGTGATGCACTTTTTTCAATTTTTTCTGAAAAATTTTCAAAATCTCCAGATGATATAAATTTACTTAAAAGAATCCTTAAAGTAATGGATAGTAAAGAGTGTACAGATAATAATCTATTCTTTAATGTTTCTTCAAAACTATATGATATTGAGCCATCTGCACTTTCTGCTAGCAAAATGGGAAAGATGAGTATTTCAAGAAAAGAATTTTCTCAAGCAATTAAATATTGTCAGGAAGCTATTGATTTAGAAATTGACGATGTTAAGAAAGCAAAATATTTTTTAGGTTTAGCTGATGCTTATAGAAATTCAGCTTTGTTTGCAAAAGCTCGAGAAGCTGCATTTAAAGCACTTGAGCTAAAAAATAATTGGGGAGAGGCATATATGAGTTTAGGAAATATATACATTGCTGGAGCAAAATCTTGTGGAAATGAGTTTGAACAAAAAACTATTTACTGGATAGCTGTTGATATGTTTAATCTTGCTAAAAAAGATGAAGATGTTTCAGAAAGGGCAAGAAAAAGTATTAATACATATTCAAAATATTTCCCTTCAACTGAAGTATGTTTTTTTAATAACGTAGAAAAGAATTCTGAGTATTTAATTGAGTGTTGGGTAAATAGAAAAACAATTGCTCGAACAAGTGATTAATCATGCGTTTAATTATTTTCTTTATTTCTTTAATGTTTTTTTCCTGCCAAAATAATCCTAATTTAGTAAATGATTTATTTCAAACAAAGGCTTTTCCTGTAGAAGTTATCAGTAAATCAAAAATGATACACACAGAAGAAGGTGAAATTAAATTGGAGATTATAGCTAATAAAATTGAAAGGTTTGTTGGAGATAGTGCTAGATTAAGTTTTTCTAATGGTTTTAATGTTACATTTTATAATAGATCTGGAAATGTAACTTCTAATTTATTTGCTAAAAAAGCTATTGTTGATGAGAAAAATAATTTAATGACTGCAAGGGATTCTGTAGTGTTAAAAAGTAAAAAAAAGAAATTAGAGACAGAATTGTTAATTTGGGACGAAAAAAAAGAAAAAATTTACACGAATAATGATGTTATCATTACCACTGATAATGAAGTTATTTATGCAAAAGGTTTTGAATCTGACCCAAATTTTTCAGATTATACTTTGAAAAAGATTAGTGGAAAAATGTATATAAATTCGAAAGAAAAATAAATATGGATTTAACCATTGCTGTTATAACTATTTTATTATCTGCATTTTTTTCAGGTATTGAAATTGCTTTTGTTTCTTCAAACAAACTTCAATTAGAGCTAGATAAGGGTAATGAGAATATATCTTCAAAAATAATTTCTTTGTTTTCAAGAAATGAATCTAATTTCATTACAACAATGTTAATTGGTAATAATATCTCTTTAGTTGTGTATGGAATAGCTATGACAAAGTTACTGACTCCTATTTTTCAAGATTATTTTTTTGACACATATGTTCTTTTATTAATTCAGACCATAGTGTCCACATTAATAATACTAGTAACTGCTGAGTTTTTGCCAAAATCTATTTTCAAAATTTATCCTAATACCACGTTAAGATTATTTTCTTTTCCAATATGTTGTTTTTATATTCTCTTTTATCCTTTTGCATTGCTTTTTTTATATGGTTCAAAAATTATAATGAAGATTTTTTTTGGACAAAACTTATCAGAATCTAAGCATTTTTTTAATAAAACAGATTTAGATGAATACTTAACTCATATCAATTCTAATAATGAACAAGCTCCAAACAGTGTAGAGGTTGAAATGTTACAGAACACCTTACAACTTTCTTCAAAAAAAATAAGAGAGTGTATGATTCCGAGAACTGAAATTATTGCATTAAATGTTAATGCAACGGTAAAAGAGCTAAAGGAAAAATTTATAGAAACTAAACTTTCTAAAATTTTGATATATAAAAATAATATTGACAATATTATTGGTTATGTTCATTCTTCCGATTTATTTAGGAATCCTAGAAATATACGTTCACTTCTACTCCCAATTCCTTTTGTTCCTGAAACAATGTTTGCTATGCAACTTTTATCTGATTTTATTGATGGAGACAAAGGTGTTGCGATAGTTGTTGATGAATTTGGTGGTACCTCTGGGATGATAACTATCGAAGATGTTACTGAAGAAATTGTAGGTGAAATAGAAGATGAATATGATGTTGACCAACAGTTAATAGAAAAAATTAGTGATAATGAATATCTGATTTTAGCTAGAATTGATGTGCTCTTATTAAATAAAAATCTAAATTTAGATATTCCTGAATCTGAAGAATATGAAACTTTAGCAGGTTATGTTTTAAATTACTTTGAAAATATTCCAAAAATTGATGAAATAATTGATCAAGATGAGTTTAAAATTATCATTAAAGAAGTGGATGACAGGAGTGTGATAAAAATACTCTTACAAATTAAGAATTAATTAATATATTTAATCTAGTTTTTATTTGTAAAATAACAATTGTATATTCGCAGACTTTTTAAAAAATTACTTTTATGGGTGCACTAGGAAAAATTAGAAATAGATCAGGATTGCTATTAGCAGTAATAGGATTTGCCATGTTAGCATTTATCCTTGGTGACTTTATGCAGTCTAAACGTTCAGGAAGTTCAGGTACATTTTATGTTGGTGAAGTTTTAGGAGAAAATATACATATTCAAAATTTTGAAAAAACAGTTGATATTGGAATAGAAAACTGGAAAACACAAAATCCTGGTTCTGTTGTAACTCAAGGTGTAATAGCTAATGTTAGAACACAGGCATGGAATCAACTTACTAGAGAATTAATAATGGAAGAAGAATATAGTAAGTTAGGTTTAGGAATATCTGATGATGAATGGATGGAAAGAATTTCTGGAATAAATGTGCATCCTGAAGTAAGTAAAATTCAAGCATTTCAAGATCCAAATACTGGTCAATTTGATAGAACTAAAGTTTTAGCCTATTTACAACAAGTAGAACAAGATCAAACAGGGGAGTCAATTAGGAATTGGCTAAACTTTCAAGACTATTTAATAAATGTTATTAGAAATTCTAAGTATGATAAATTAATTGAAAAAGGTACTTTCATAAATTCTGAGGAAGCTATGATTTCCTTTAACGAAGGAACACAAGTATCAAATTATGATTATATATCTGTTCCATTTTCTTCAATTGATGATTCGTTAGTTAACATTTCTTCTAAAGAAGTTAAGAAATATTACAATGAAAATAAGGATGACTATAAACAAGATTTAAGTAGAGATATTGATTATGTTGTATTTTCTGTTGTTCCAACATTAGATGATGATAATGCAACTAAAGAATCAATTAATAATTTAGTAAATGACTTTGGGAACTATGATGATTATCTTACTATGGTAAGAAGAAATTCTGATAATACAAGAGTACTTTTTAGTTTTCAAAGTGCCGAAAAATTAAATAGTGATTCTGCTTTTTTTGCTCTAATTTCAGAAGAAAAAAATACGGTTATAGGCCCATACAAAATAAATCCTTCAACATATAGAATTTCAAAGTTAGTTGATGTTCAAAGAAGACCAGATTCTGTTCAGGCAAGACATATTCTTATTTCTCCAACAGCTACAAAAAGTTTAGACTCTGTTAAAGTCGTAATAAATAATTTGAAAAAAAGAATTGAATCTGGACAAGATTTTGGATTTATTGCGCAGAATTTTTCAGATGACCAAACTTCTGCAATTAAAGGAGGAGAGCTTGGTTGGTTTGCTGAGGGACAGATGGTAGAGATATTTAATGAAGTATGTTTTACATCTGAAATTGACGATTTAAATATTATTGAAACCCAATTTGGAGTTCATCTTGTACAAGTAATGAACAAAAGTAGAGCTATTCAAAAATATAAAGTTGCATATATTGATAGAAATGTTTCAGCGAGTACTGAAACTTATAATAATTATTATACTCAAGCAGCTCAATTTGTTAGTCAAGTCGTAACGGATAAAAATCCTTTTGATTCTATTGTTCTGAAACAAAATCTTGTAAAAAGAAGTGATGTTAATGTAGTTCCAATTAAAGAGAACATTACTGGTCTTGCAAATTCAAGATCAATAGTTAAATGGATGAATAAAGCTAATGTAGGTGAGGTTTCTGATGTTTTCGAATTTGACAACTCATATGTAGTTGCAAAATTAATAAATGAAAATAAGGAAGGATTTACTCCTATTGAAGATTTAGAAAATATTATTAGAGAAAAAATCAAATCTGAAAAAAAGTATGAGAAACTTGTAGATAGATTCGAAGGGCAAGAATTTTCTAATTTAGAAGAAATAGGTGAGTTTTATAATACTTCAGTTGTTAAAGCTTTAAAAGCTCAATTATCATCTTTAAGTGTAGACAATCTTGGTTATGTTCCTGAGGTTATTGGTGCGGTTTATGCTACAGAAGTAGCAGAAATATCAGCTCCTATAAAATCTCAAAACTCACTAATATTTGTGAGAGTAACGTCAAGAGATCAATACAGAGGAGAGGGAGATTTTTCTCAAGAGCAAAAAGCAATGATGGATAAGATCAAAAATTACGCTATTACAAGCGCATTTAGAACACTTCAAGATGATGCTAACTTAATTGATAATAGATCTGAGATCTATTAATTTACCTTAGTATTTCTAATCTATAAGAATCTAGATTTAAAAAGATAAATAGTAGGATTGTGAATCCTAATAGTGAAGATCCTCCGTAGCTAATGAATGGCAGAGGAATACCTACAGTTGGTAAAAGACCAATTGTCATTCCAATATTTATAGTAAAGTGAAAAAATAGGATACAGGCAGCACTATAACCATATATTCTGCTAAAACTTGATCTTTGTCTTTCTGCTAGAAGTATAATTCTACTAATAAGTGCAGTAAATAATAAGACAAAAATAAAGCTTCCAAAAAAGCCCCATTCCTCTCCAATTGTACAAAAAATAAAGTCAGTACTTTGTTCAGGAACAAAATCAAATCTTGTTTGTGTTCCATTTAAAAATCCTTTTCCAAACCCTCCTCCTGATCCAATTGCAATTTTTGATTGAATTAAATTATATCCAGCTCCATAAGGGTCAAATTCTTTACCCAATAGAATATTTATCCTTTTACTATGGTGTGCTGACAAAATATTATTTACGAAATAATTTGTCCCTAAAACAAACATTATGGATAAAAGCCATGTTACAGTAATTGTAATAATATCTTTCTTATTGAATCTAAAAAAAATCAAACTAATTAGCGCAATGAATGAGAAAATATAAATTAAAATCATCTTGTTAATCAAAAGGCTAAGAAGGCATAAAATTCCAGTAATAAGAAAAAATAATAAGATATTAATAGAAAGCCCTTCCCTATATAGTACCAAAACAAAAGAGGTGAAAATTAGAGCAGTTCCTAAATCATTTTGTAAAATAATTAGCACAAATGGAATAATAATTAAAAGATAAGAATACAATTTTGTAGTTGTTTTTTGATTTTTAATATGCTGCATATTAAAAAATTTGGCTAAAGCCAATGCTGTTGCAAATTTTGCTAATTCTGATGGTTGTATTTTAATACTTCCAATTTGAAACCACGACATGGCACCATTAGTAACTCCGCCAATTATTAATACTATAATTAAGCTAAAAATTACAATTCCATAAATGATATAGGATAAAGAATAATAAAATTTCCAGTCAATAATTAGAATTATTAATGCCGTAATTATTGAAAAGCCAATAAAATAAAATTGCTTACCATATCTGCTTGTAAAGTCAATTGCAAAATATGTGTCGTCATTATATTGAGATGCGTAAATATTCAACCATCCAAATAGAACAAGTGCTAAATACAGAAGAACTGTAAGAATATCTATATTGGCAAATATGTTTTTTGCTTTTCTCATTTTAGTTCTGCAATTCTTCCATTTAAAATAAATTCTTCTAAATCAGAATTAATTTTAGAATTAGTATATTTTTCAATCATTAAGCTTGCAATTGGAGCAGCCCAAGTTGATCCCCATCCGCCATTCTCAACATAAACAGCTAAAGCAATTTTAGGATTTTCTTTTGGGGCAAAAGCTATAAATAT
>JBJKXM010000013.1:0-14526 GCA_045561575.1 Flavobacteriales bacterium | reverse complement strand
TTTTTTTAAAGAACGGTCTGGTAGTTCAGCTGGTTAGAATACATGCCTGTCACGCATGGGGTCGCGGGTTCGAGTCCCGTCCAGACCGCAACAATAAAAGTTAAACCCTTATAATTCAATATATTATGAGGGGTTTTTTAATTTATTTAGGAAGGTTTTTAGGAAGGTTTTTTTGTGTAGGATTCTAAATCTTTTATTATTCTAAAATTTGAGTAAAAATCACCTATTTTATTGTTGATAAATAATTAATTAGATTTGATTTAAATTTTCTTATAAATGAATTTAAAAGTTGTTTGTTGGAATGTTAAGCGTGCAAGAAAAGAAAAAGATATTCTTTGGAACAAAATTCTTTCTTTTGACGCTGATATATTATTATTACAAGATGTTATATCATATCCTCAACAAATTTTAGATACTTATAAAATTGAACAAAGAAAGGCAACCAAAAAGGATGGTTCTGATCAAATCTTTAGTACTGCGCTTTTAGTTAAAACTGAGATTTGTTCTGAAATCAAACTATTTTCAAAATATGATTGGGTGAATAAGGAGCTTGATTTCTTTAAAGGAAATCTAATAGCATTTAAAATTAGATTTAAAGATATTTACTTAAATGTTGTTTCTGTTTATAGTCCAGCATGGGAGATTGATAGAGAAAGGCTTAAGGGAATAGATATTTCTAAGGTTAAATTAGAAAAAAATCCTGATTTATGGTGTGCAACAATTTTTAGAGATGCATTAAAAAATAATATGCTTTTAGATAATCACCCGTGGATAATTGGAGGAGATTTTAATTCTTCCCCAACTTTTGATAAAACTTTTTTCAAGTGGTTGCCAAGAAAGTATTGATCGATATTATGCTTTAGGTTTAAAAGAATGTTTAAAAGAATATAATGGTAAATTAATACCAACATTTAAAAACACAAATGGTGGAAGAGTTATACATCAGCTAGATCATCTTTATGTTACAAATCAATTTTATGAAAATCTCCATAATTGTTGTGTATCAGAGCAAAATGAAATTTTTGAAAATAATCTAAGCGACCACTTGCCAATTATTGCTAATTTTAAAATTTAAGTAAAATCATCTATTTTATTGTTGATAAATAATTGTTTAGATTTGAGTAAAAAAATAAATTATGAATAAAATATTTTATTTAATTCTGCCTTTGACATTACTTCTATTTGGATGTGCTAAAGAGGAAGGGTGTACTGATCCCATTGCTTATAATTTTAATATTGATGCTGAAGTTGATGATGGCTTATGTATTTACGATGGTTGTATTGACCCTACTGCTTACAATTATAACGCTATTGCCACGATTGATGATGGTTCTTGTTTTTTTGTTGGAAATTTGTTATTCTATTTCGATTCTGATATTGTAAATTTATTACCATCGACTGTATATTTTGATTTATTAACTACTGATGGAAATTGGTTTGAAGTTGGAAGTTTGTCATCTGTTTATGGTGGTCATATTATACCTCCTTTGTGTTATGAATCAGTTAATGTGGAAATAATCCCTATTGAACTAAATACAGGATTACCGATTGTTGTTGAATGGAGAGCGAGAAATTGGATGACAGTTACTCCAACCATTTATGACTATGGTAGTGTGAATGTTTATAAAAATATGTGTTCAACTGTTGGAGTTGATTTACTATAAAAATTATATTATGAAAAAATTAAAATTTCTAATTATTGTTTGTTTTTTTTTCCTCATGTATTTCAATAAATTACTCAAATTATAGAGGTTCTGAAGTTATGAGCGGCTCTGGTGGCTCAGTTTTCAATAAAAAGGGAGTAGATTTTTTGGGAGAGAACGGTGAACCTGATCAAAAATACAAAATAATAGGAATCATAGAGATTATAAAGCAAATGATGCTCCAATTCAGAATGCTAAAACTAATAAAAAAATTGCTAAAAAAGTTTTAGAAGTTTCAGGAGATGCAGTTATTTTATTTAATGAAGAAAAAGAAAATCGAGGAACTTTTAATAATGGAAAAATAAAAAAAGGTAGAAACAATAGTCTTAATTATAATGGAAATTCAATTAACATAATTAAAAAGTATAGAAAATATTATGTAATTAAATATATAGATTAATTTTAAGTCCCGTCCAGACCGCAACAATAAAAGTTAAACCCTTATAATTCAATAGATTATGAGGGTTTTTTATTTTAGTTTAACAGTCTGTTTAACACTTTTTCAATTCTAAGAATTTAGTGCTGTTAAAAACTTTTTTAATAGCTTTGAACTAATAATCATTCTTTATGAAAAAACTACTAATTGTTTTTTTATGCTTTTGTAATTTATTTTTTTCGTGTGAAGAAGAATCAAATTTAATTATTAGCTGTCCTGAATTAATACAAGATGTTAATTTGGTAGATTTTCCTATGGATTCTTATTCAATAAATGAGATTGAATTAAATCAAAATAATCTTTTTATTGATGTAAATTATGGTGGAGGCTGTGAGGATCATTTTTTTAAATTAGTAATGGAACCAAATTTTTGTGGAACTCCACCTATATATTATTTTTTTTATTTAAGTCATGATGCAAATAATGATCTTTGTGAGGCTCTTATTTCAGAGAGTTTATGTTTTGATATTTCTGAAATTCTAACTGGAAATTTTAATGAAGAAGTTTTTTTGTTTTTTTCACATCAAGATAGTATATATAATTTAAACTAAATAATTAAACCATAAGATATAGACAACCCATCTTAATTAAATATAAGTAAAAATACTGATAAGTAGTTATTTTGAAAATTATTAAGTTTATTAAATTTTAAAAAAATGAAAAAAATGAAAAAATATCTGTACATATTAATATTTCCTTTTTTACTTTTTCTTACTGGCTGTGTAGGTAGTGAAGACAATAATCCAATATTATCAATTGGAGATTCACATGAGGGAGGTATTATTTTTTACTTAGATGGAAATGGAGGAGGTCTTATTGCATCTACTGAAGATTTAGAAGGTACTTATGAATGGGGCTGTTATCTTACACAGGTTGAAGATGGAGGTAATTTAACTCAAATTGGTACAGGTTATCAGAACACTTTAGATATTGTTAATCAACAATGTTTAACTGAATTTGGTGGTATTCCAGCTGCTCAAGTAGCAATAGATGCTCAAATAAATGGTTTTGATGATTGGTATTTACCTTCAAGAGATGAATTGTATCTAATGTACTTGAACATAGGTCAGGGAGGTTTAGATAGTAATAACAATATTGGAAATTTTAGTGATTCGCAGTATTGGTCATCATCAGAAAGTAATTTTTCTAATGCATGGATTGTAGCTTTTGGTGTAGGTTTAAGTGAGAGTATTGCTAAAAATTCCTTTCACGGAAGGGTAAGAACTGTTCGCTCTTTTTAATTAAGGGTGGACATATAGTTGGACACTTTTAATTGTATTAGTGTGGTAACCATTTTTTTATTATACCATATACATATGTGCCTAAAACGGCACTTACAATTACTATAATTATAATAGAATATCCATTTCCAATAAGTGTAAACATTGGTCCTGGGCACGCACCACTTAAAGCCCATCCAAAACCAAATAAAATACCTCCAAATAAATATCTCGAAATACTAAAACTTTTTTCTTTTATTTCAATTTTTTTACCACTTATATCTTTTAAATTAAATAACTTAATTATTTGAATAAATAATATTCCAGTAATCAGTGCAGATCCAATTATACCATACATGTGAAATGAGTCAAAACGAAACATTTCTTGAATTCTATACCATGATATTGCTTCAGATTTAGTCATAACTATTCCAAAAAAGATTCCTGTGATTAAAAATTTAAAATATTTCATAGTTAAAAAATTAATGGATAAATAAAATGTGTGACTATTAATCCACCAATAAAAAATCCAACTACTGCAATTAGGGACGGAATTTGAAGATTAGATAGACCATTTATAGCATGACCTGATGTACATCCTCCTGCCCATCTGGAACCAAATCCAACAAAAAAACCACCTAAAATTAATATGATAAATCCTTGTAAACTGAAAAGAAATTCCCAATTAAATATTTCTTGTGGTAAAATATTTCCATCAAATGAAATTCCTAATGATTTTAATTCGATTATAGTCTTTTTGTTAATATTTATTGGGTTAGGATTTTTTAAAAAAAATGAGGAAAAAATTCCACCAATAACTGCTCCTAAAACAAAAATAAGATTCCAAATCTCATCTTTCCAATTATAATTAAAAAAGTTAATTTTTTTACCTGCTCCTGCTATAGAACAAATACTTCTTAAATTTGAACTAACTCCAAAACTTCCGCCAAAAAATAGAAGAAGTATCATTACTATTGCAATTAATGGGCCAGATATGTACCAAGGCCATGGTTGTGAAAGTAATTCTATCATTTATTATTATTATCTAGGATTGACAAGTTGATTTTGAAATTAATATTTGTGTTTTTTTCAACTTCTTTTATTCCACCCCGAAGATTTACTAAATTATGAATACCTCTAGATTTTAAAATTGATGCAGCTATCATGGATCTGTATCCACTTGCACAGTGAATATAAAAATGTCCTAATTCAGGAAAATAATTAAGGAAATCATTAATCTGATTTAAAGGAGTGTTTTGTGCATTTAAAATATGTTTTGATTTAAATTCAGATTTTTTTCTAACATCAAAAACACTATCTTTTGCAATATCGAATATTTTCTCAAAATCATTTGCAGGCATAGATCTAATATGATCAACTTCTTTTCCATGTTTTTTCCAATTTTCAATACCGCCTCTAAGAACCCCTAAGGTATTATCAAATCCTACCCTTGACAGGCGAATAATTGCCTCTTCTTCTCTGTTTTCATCGACAATTAATATCAATGGTTGTTTGACATCTACAATCATCTCTCCAACCCAGGGAGCAAAATTTCCGTCTAAACCAATGAAAATACTTCCAGGAATATGTTCTTTTGCAAATTCTTCTGGCTTTCTTAAATCTAAAATTATAGCTCCAGTTTCATTAATGATATTTTCTATGTTTTTTGGATTTATTTCTTTTTTCGCATTAGATAAAATTGTTTCAATTGATTCATATCCTTCTTTATTTAATTTTACATTATTAGGAAAGTATTCTGGAGGAGATTCTAGTCCATCCAATACTTCATCAATAAATTCTTTTTTTGACATATCTTCTCTAAGAGCATAATTTATTTTCTTTTGATTTCCTAATGTATCAACAGTTTCTTTCATCATTTTTTTTCCACATGACGATCCAGCTCCATGAGTAGGATAAACTAAAATGTTGTCAGGTAAACACATGATTTTTGATCTCAGGCTATCAAAAAGCATACCTGCAAGTTGCTCTTGAGTCATATTTGTAGCTTTTTGAGCTAAATCAGGTCTACCAACATCACCTAAAAAAAGTGTATCACCACTAAAAATAGAATGTTCTATATTATTTTCATCGTACAATAAATACGTAGTACTTTCAATAGTATGCCCTGGGGTATGAATTGCTTTTATTTTAATATTTCCAATTTCAAAAATTTCTCCATCTCTTGCAATGTGAGCATCAAAATTTGGATTTGCTTGTGGTCCATAAATAATTGGTGCTTTAGTTTTCTCAGATAATGTAACATGTCCGCTCACAAAATCTGCATGGAAATGAGTTTCAAAAATATACTTAATTTTTACTTTATCCTTTTTTGCTTTATTTATATATGGAGAGACTTCTCTTAATGGATCAATGATTGCGGCTTCAGCGTTACTTTTAATATAATATGCTCCTTGAGACAAACATCCTGTATATAATTGTTCAATTTTCATAATTTAATTTTATTATTTGTTAAAATGTTAAAGTGATGTAATAAAAAATTTTTATACTAATTTACAGTTTTCCATGCATTCAAATATTTTAAGAATATTACGATCAGCAATAGAATAAAATACCTGTTTTCCTTTTTTATCTGAAATCAAAATACCATTATCTTTCATTTTACTCAAATGATGAGAAAGCATAGAAATCTCACACTTAATTTTAAGTTTTTCGAGTATTGTTGAAACATCAAGTTTAATATATTGTTCTAAAATCTCTAGAATTTCTAATTTAACAGGATGTGATATTGTTTTTAAAATATTTGCAACTTTTTTTAACTTATTTGCTGATAATTTTCTTTTAATCATAAAGCAAATTTAAAAAAATATTTTAATATTTGTTAAAATAATATAATATATGCTGTCAAAAAATATTTTTTATCCATTATTTTTATTACTTATTCCTTTAATATCAATGTTATTTACTAATGAAGTTAATTGGAGTTTATTAGATTTTTTAGTTATGGGAGTTATGATTTTTTGTTGTTCAATTTCAATAAATAAAATTTTGAGCAAGTCAAAAAGTAAAATCAACTATGTATATGTTGTTTTTGTAATAGTTATTTTTTTATTGCTTTGGATTGAAATTGCAGTTGGTATTTTTGATAGCCCAATTTCAGGAACTTGATATTGATTTTCTTTGAACAATAGATTTTTCATCTTTATGTGTTTCTAAAACGATTTGACTTTCTATATCTTGAATATTTGGAATTGTTGAAAGTTTTGAGATTAAAAAATCTTTGTATTCTACGATAGAGAAGAAGATTGCTGTAGCAACGAAATCAAAACTTCCGGATGTATGATGAATCTCATTTATTTGATCAAGTTTCATTATGTTCTCTACAAATAAATTTCTCATTTCTTTATCATGATTCTTTATTGTAATGTTAATTAATACTTTAATTGATGCATCCAGCTTTTGGTAGTCAATTATAGCTACATATTTTTTGATAATTTTTCTTCTCTCTAACTTTTTTATTCTCTCATAGATTGGAGTAACACTTAAATTTAATTTATTTGAGATAACCTTTATTGGAGTATTTGAGTTTTTTTCTAAAATCGATAATATTCTTAAGTCAATTTTGTCCATAGTTTTTTTTTCTAAAACAATAATTTAAAACAACTGTATTACGTAATTTTTATTAAAAATACAATAATAACAATAATAATTACTTATTTAAATGCTTTTTTAAGATTTATTGATAAATATGATTTGATTTGCAATAAAAAGTAATAGTTGTGATTATTGATACGGTAAATTTTACAGATATTGAATTTAAAACTTCTGTTTTGGAAGTTGATAAATCTTTGATTCTTTTTTTAGCAACAAATTCAAACGGAGATATTATTGGTAAATGTTCTCTAAAATTTAGAGAAAATAATGTAATAAGATATCAGGGTGCTTTTGTAAAAAAACAATATCGTTTTAAAGGCATTTACAAGATATTGTTTGAAACAAGAGATCAATATGTAAAAAATTTAAGTAAGAAGTTTATAGTTGAATCTTATTGTAGAAAATCATCAGTCAATCTTTTTTTAAAAAATGGATTTGAAATTTCGCATGAACTTTATTTAGTAAAGAAGAAGTATGACTAAAAAACAGAAAATAATACCATATTACCAACTATCGTCACTTGAGAGAGATTTAGTTGATGAAAAGTTATCTAATGGAGAGAAAAAATTCACTACCTCATTTAGAAATAAAAAAGTAACATCAATTTTTTTAGATACCGAAGAGTTTCTTATACTGGTTCCTTTAATTATTAGTGATGATTTAACTATTGACGATGTTGATTTTGATTTACATTCTTTAGATTAAGAAGATTAAATTATCCATAAATTTGATTTTTAAATTAATAAGATAAGTCCCGTCCAGACCGCAACAATAAAAGTTAAACCCTTATAATTCAATAGATTATGAGGGTTTTTTAGTTAGGGTAGGACATATAGTAGGACACTATTGGTTGTTTTTATTTTAATGGACCTCTCGGTCCTTATTTCGAACTTTTTTAAGGATTTATTTCTTTTTCATAAATAGTTATCCAATCCTTCACACTCATTTTAGAGCATAATTCACCAATAAGATTAAAAGGGATGTCATCTAACCGTTTAAATCTAATACAGCTTTTCCCAATATCTAATTTATATTTAGAGTGTTTAGGATACTCTTCAACAAACCATTCCATTAATTCTTTATTAGCATATATGCCCATATGGTATAATGCGATATAATTTTTACGAGATGCAAGCGATAAGAATGGTAAAGGTAGCTTTGGAGAACAATGATATCCTTTAGGGTATGTTGAATGAGGAACGACCCATGAAGGCATTCCATAGTTTATTTGTTCATTAAATCCTTTTGGTAATTTTCTCTGTATTACTGAAATGATTTTTTTAACAGTGTCTTTTTTTTCAGAGCTTAACGAGTTGATATATTCTTTTATAGACATGCCGTAAAAATAATAAAACCCACTCATTTGAGTGGGTTTCTTTTTAGTGGACCTAAGCGTCCTTATTTCGAACTATTTTATAATTCTTTTATTTACGTAAAATCTTTTCCATTTTTCGACCTTTTGCTAATTCATCAATGAGCTTTTCCATACGCCTACATTGTTTATATAAATCAAATTTTTCTTGAATCTCTTCGATTCGATAACCACAAACGACCCCTTTAATTAAGTGCGCATTAGAATTTATTTTTGCTCTTTGAAAAAATGTTCTAAAAGTTACTTTTTCTTCTATTAGTATTTGTATATCACTATTGTCAAAACCTGTAAACCATTCTATTACCTGATTAAGTTCTTCTTTTGTTTTACCATTTTTTTCCAATCTATTAAGGTACAATTGATAAATAGATGCGAAGATCATATTCGCAACTTTCTCTTCTTTTTCTAAAGTTACTTTCATAAATGCTAAAAATAATAAAACCCACTCAATTGAGTGGGTTTCTTTTTGGTGGGCTTAACGGACTTCGAACTTAGATCAATTAACATTAATAAACTCTATTTAAATATACCTATAACTCTAATTTTGACAGTATGAGCGTTAAATGCCATCAACGATTACCACAAAATTTGCCTTTAAGATTTAGACTACCCCTGTGTTTTTCCAATATGAATTAGTATAAAACATACCCATATTTCATTTATCTTTGCATAAATGATTTGTCCATGAAAAAAACACTTTTTTTATTTTTTATTCTATTCACAAATTTGTTTTCTTTTAGTCAAACTATTTACGGTTTAAAAAAAACAATCAATGGTAGTCTCACGATTCCATTTGATGTTGTGAGTATTGATCCAAATACAGCAAGTTCAAATATTGAAATTAGTACAAATTCATTAGTTGCTGTTGCAGCTGGAGCGAGTGCATATGATCAACAAAATAATAGATTTATATGTTGGGGGTATGATTTTGCTAACGTAAAAAAACTATATGTTATGGATATTGATGATAGTATCTCAGCAAATTATCCATTTACAGCTATTCAACCAATTGAAATGGAATATGATTTACAAACACAAAAACTATATGGTTTATGGTGGGATGGTTTTGTTGAGCATTTTGGAGAAATAGATTTGCAAACCGGCTTAGCATCTTCGATTTCAACATTGCCAAGCGTAAATGCAGTTGCAATTGGTAATTCTACTTTCGATTCAAACACTGGTAGTTATATTTTTATTGGAATTAGTGGAAATGATACAAAATTATATAGAGTAAGTGCAATTGATGGAACAGTATTATCATCTCCAACTATTTTTGATGATGACTATCCAAGATATTCTGCTCTTGAATTTAATGTTAACAATAACACATTATATGGTTTAGTTCAAGATATAGATTCTACCGATTATAGTCAAAATTTCTTTTCTTATTTTACAAATCTAAGACTTGCTGAGATTGATGTGCTTACAGGTTTCCCCACCATTGTTGATACACAATTAAATGTTATTAATGGTTATTTACCTGGATATTCTATTGGTGGTTTATGTTTTGATCAACAATCTCAAACTTATATTATAAATGTTCAAAACGAAAATAATAGTTATTTAAAATTAATTGATATTACAAGTGGAAATACTATTGCTTCAACTGTTCTAAATAGTACAGATTATTTTTATGAATTACAGGTAAATAATTACATTTTTGCACAAAATTTTTACAGTTCAACAGATTTTAATGAAGCAAATTCATTAGCTAATAACTTAATTCAAAGAAAAGAAATTAATAAGATTAATTTGTTAGGTAGATCCTCAAAAGTGATTAAAAATCAACCTCTATTTTATATCTATGATGATGGAACAGTAGAGAAGAAGTTAATTGTTGAGTAAAGTTCCGTTCAGACCGCAACAATAAAAGCTAAACCCTTATATTTCAATATATTATAAGGGTTTTTTTATTTTAGTTTAACAGTCTGTTTAACACTTATTCAATTTTAATATTTTAGCAATCTTAAAAACTTTTTTGTAGGTTTGATTAAATTTTACTTTTATGGAAAAAATCTCAATTATTTCTCAATTAGTTGTTGGATTATCTGTATTTGTCATTTGGACTTTCAGAAGAGATAATATAGATAATGAATTTAAATTATTTGAATTATCTAATCTTTCTAAAAATATAGTTGGATCGACCAAAATTTCTTTAGCAACCATGTTAATTTTAGGAATTTGGTATCCAGAAATTATTTTTATATCATCCTCATCCATGGCCTTTTTTATGCTATCTGCTCAATATTTTCATTTCAAAGCAAATAATCCATGGCATAAATACATTCCTTCATTAATATTCCTTATTCTTTCTTTACTTATTGCTGCAATAAACAAAGGATTAATTTAAGTATGAGTATATATTATATACTTATTTATATATCAGCAATTTCTTTTTTTTATTATTCAATCAACTCTATTTTTTCAAATAGATTAAAACTTGAATTTGAAAGATGGGGTTATGAAAAGTATAGATACATAATTGCTATCTCGCAGTTTATTACAAGTATTGGTCTCTTAATAGGAATATATTATTCACTATTAATTAGTATTATGTCATTTTTATTGCTGGTAATGATGTTAGGCGCAATATCTGTTAGATTAAAAATTAAAGATAAATTTTTAGAAATTTTTCCAGCGTTCTTTTATGCTATTTTAAATTTAATCATATTTATAAAATCAATACTTTGAAAAAAGTCCCGTCCAGACCGCAAAAATAAAAGTTAAACCCTTGTAATTCAATAGATTATGAGGTTTTTTTTAGTTAGGGGGTGGATATATAGTTGGACACTATTTGATATTTATTAATTTTTTAATAATTATTTATAAATGTGGAATCTGTTAATGTATTTAAAAAAGCAACTAACTGTTTAATTTCCTCCTCACTAATTTTAAATGGTTTTATAATGTTGCTTTTGTTTTCATGTTCTTTTCCTCCACTCATATAATGTTTAATTACTTCTTCCAATGTTTCAAAACTACCATCATGCATATATGGGTATGTTACTCCAATGTTTCTAAGAGTAGGAACTTTGAAAATAGCTCGATCACTTTCTATATGAGTTAGTCTTATTCTTCCTGAATCTTTGTAGGTCGTATATAATCCATTATTTACTAAGGCTCCATTTGTAAAATTAAAACCTGAATGACATTCAGAACAGTATAATTTTTCAAAAAATAATTTTTTCCCCTCTTTTTCAAAATTTGAAAAAATAGTTTTGTTTTTTTGGTTTATGAATTTATCATATTTTGAATTGCCACTAATTAGAGTCCTTTGAAAAGCAGCAAGTGAACTTGTAATCACATACGGACTGGGTTTTTGACCGTAAGCTTTTTCTGATAAAATACAATATTCATCAATTGATGATAATCTATCTGAAGCAATAAGTATATGTAAATCAAATTCATTTTTTTCGTGAAATGGTACAATTGCTTGATTTTCAAGAGATGGATTCACACCATCTAGCAAGAAGCTTGTATTATAAGCAACATTTGTTAATGTAGGAGTGTTTCTACTTACTTTTAACCCTTTTATACCTGTAGCTTGTTTTTTTCTGTCTGTAAAGGCAAATTGAGGCTGATGACAAGATGAGCATGAAATAGTTGAATCTCTACTTAATATTGGATCAAAAAAGAGTTTTTTTCCAAGTTCTATTCTTGCATCTGTAAGTTGATTGTTTTCAGGAATATATGGTTTAGGAAATCCTGAAGGTAAAAAATATTCATAATTATGAAATGAAAAAAAAGCTAATGATAGAAAGAGACACGCAAATATCTTTCTTTTCATCAATTTAATTTTTTATAATAAATTTATGTCTGTGTGATTCTATGTTGTTTGAAAAAATTGCAAAGTAAATGCCAGCAGGTAATTCTTTTCTAATAAAGTAATTTCCTTCACTTCCTATATTTTTAGATTCAATAATTTTTTTACCTTCAATATTTAAAATTTTTAAATCATACTTAGAATTTAAATCTAACTTATAATTTATTGTAGGTGCATATTCAATAGTATAATCAGTAGTAATAAAAATATTATGTTCTTGATTATTAATATCTGTAAGTGAGGATGTTTGAAAAACTTGATTGATTACAGTGTTATTACACATAGTTTGGTTATTGTTGCTGCTACTATGGTCTATCCCAACATTAATTAGATTAATACCAGTTAGCCAATCTTCAACATTTACATCCAAAGAGAGGTTAATTAAATTATTATTTTGATTAAATGTGCCATTTAAATAATTCACATCTTGTAACATAATATCTCCTAAAGAATGTAATTGAAATGGCTTATTAGGAATACCATCAGAATTATCATCAATCATTCCATTAATTACAAGAAAGAAATAACCAGCTGGCCAACCCCAATCCATAGTTGGTGATTTTGGTCCTAATGGGTGTTGTGAAGGATAATTGCTTACATTGCCATGGTTTGCTGCATAATCAACTCCTAAATCAAATTCTAACTTTTCAACGTTTGAAATATTATAGTTTCCTAAATTATAATTTGTAACATTTCCATTTGTTAAAACATATACATCATTAAGTGGTGTTAAAATACCCCCATCATGAGTAATTTCTATGGATGAAATATAATATTGAATTCTAGAAATGCTTATGGCATTACCGTTTTCGTCATTATAATTTTGAGAATATGATAATGGTTGGCCATTAAATTGATGGTTTAACAAAAGATTAATGTCAGATTGAGAAAAACAATATTGAGAAAAGAAAAAGAATGTAATTATTATAAAGTTTTTTGTCATGGCTTATTTTTTATATTCTCTATCATATTTACAGCAGTAATGTAAAGCATCATAGGCTTCTTTAGTAGCTTTTATTTCATCAGTGTCATAGCCTGAATTAGCAATACTTTTCTTAATATCAATTAGAGATATTTTTTTAGAGTTATATGTTATTGTTAATATCTTTTGTTCCTTGTCCCAAATAGCATTTTTTACTCCTTTTAATTTATTTGCAGTTGTCTCTATAACCTTTTCACACATTCCGCAGTTTCCAAGTACAGTAAATGAGGCTGTTATTTTTGATTTTTGAGATATTAAATTACCATAGCTACTAAAGAAAAATAGAAGGAAAATAGAAATTAGAAAACTTGATTTTTGATATTTCATTTTGTTTTAAATTTTTTAACTATTGTACCATTTTCATATATGACTATATGAGGAATGTTAGGTGTTTTTTGATTAAGTATTCTTCCGTTATAGTCAATTATTTTGGAGATTTTATTGTTTGAATTATCGATTATTTGATTAAATGCTGAAATAGATTCAGCTACTCCAATCCATGTTACAGTATCAATATATGTTTGATTTGTTGTAATTTTCATTTTAACAATACCAGTTCCACTGGTATTATTTGGGTAAAAATGACAGTTTAGATATTGTTGAGAACCTGCACTAAAAGTACTGGATCCAGATAAAACTCCAGGGTTATAGCAATTTGGAAAACAATTTGAAAAACTCCATTGAATTGGCATAGTATTTTCAACTATCTCCCATTCAACATTAACTGAATCAAAAGCATTGTAGTAAGTGTTTTTAAAAAAATCATTTACATTAGAGTTGGAGGTTATATTTATTGTTGTTTCATCAATTGTATGTGTTTGTGAAAAAGAATTTATGAAAAATGCAATACTAAATAAAAAGGTTATGAAATTTTTTTTTGACATTTATTTATATTTTTTTTGTAAAAATAAATATTTTAAATTTTACAAATGAAAAAAATTCTGTACATATTAATATTTCCCTTTTTACTTTTTCTTGTTGGCTGTGGTGGTAGTGAAGACAATGATCCAATATTATCAATTGGAGATTCACATGAGGGAGGTATTATTTTTTACTTAGATGGAAATGGAAGAGGTCTTGTTGCATCTACTGAAGATTTAGAAGGTACTTATGAATGGGGCTGTTATCTGACACAGGTTGAAGATGGAGGTAATTTAACTCAAATTGGAACAGGTTATCAGAACACTTTGGATATTGTTAATCAACAATGTATAACTGAATTTGGTGGTATTCCAGCTGCTCAAGTAGCAATAGATGCTCAAATAAATGGTTTTGATGATTGGTATTTACCTTCAAGAGATGAATTGTATCTAATGTACTTAAACATAGGCCAGGGAGGTTTAGATAGTAATAACAATATTGGAAATTTTAGTGATTC
>JBJKXM010000012.1:0-14834 GCA_045561575.1 Flavobacteriales bacterium | reverse complement strand
GTAAGTAATTATGCATACAGTAAATATTATGCAGAACAAGAAGTGTGGCGAGCATCTAGCGAAGGCTTAGATGTTGTTATTTTAAATCCATCAATTATTTTAGGTCCAGGAAATTGGAATAAAGGAAGCTCTAAGATATTTCAAACAATATATAATGGGTTGAAATTCTATACTTCTGGAAAATCTGGATATGTTGATGTTGCAGATGTGGCAAAAATAACATTACAATTTTTATCAAATAAAGTTAAAAATGAGAGATATATTTTAAATGGAACAAACATCTCATTTAAAGAGGCATTTAATAAAATAGCTGATGAGTTTGGTAAACCAAGGGCTACAATTAGGGTTACTCCCTTTTTAAAGGAAATAGCATGGAGACTTTCAATTTTAAAATCGTTCTTTAACAATAAGCCTTCACTTATAACTCGTGAAACAGCAAATAGTGCCATGAAAAATATATCATACTCTTCATCAAAAATAAAAAATGAAATGAATTATAAGTTTATTTCATTTAATCAAACAATAAAGAAATACTGTAAGTTTTATGAAGAAGATTTAATCTAATTTAGATTTTTCTTTTTTTATTTCTTCTAATGCTTTGGAATAAATCACTTCTAACTCGTTTTTTTCTAACGAATAGTGTTTTAATGATTTTTGAAAATCTTCATGTGTTATATTATGAAGATCAAAAATGGAATCATAGTCATTTTGTAAAATTGCATTAGCTTTAAATTCATCATTAAGTTTTTGGTTTTCAAATTTTGCTTCAATTAAATGGATATCAATAATAATTCTTGTGAATTTATCATTTGAAATTATTCCACTATTATTAGTTGTTGTATTACAACTAAAAAAAAGAAAAACAAAAAGCAATGTTCTAAACATATTACAAATTTAAATTAATGATAATTAATACACAAAATACTATTGATAACTTAATCATTCAAGTTAAATGACACATCTTAATGTTAGCTTTAAAAGCTTATATTTGATCACCAAATTAATCTAAAAAAGTAAAGATGAAAAAATTATTATATCTAATCGTTGCAGGTTTTATTTTTGTATTTAGCGCATGTGGTGGGGGTGCAACTACAGAAGAAGCGGCAGCAGAAACAACAACAGAAGAAGCAGCGCCGGCAGCAGCAGCTGAGGCTCAAGATTCTGCAGATGTTGCAGCTGAAGAAGCTGAAACTGAAGCTGAAACTGAAGGTGGGGGAGAGTAATTCCTCATCGGTATGCTACTAAATAAATTAAAAAAAGCACCTAGCAAAGGTGCTTTTTTTTATCTTTCAAACACTAGACGCATTCCTTTATTAGTTTCATCAAAAGATCCATTTTCATAAACAATATTTCCATTTACAATTGTATAATTCACCTTTCCATGTAAGATGTCCCCTTCAAATGGAGACCACTGGCATTTTGAAAGCAGATCTTTTTTTTCAACTTGGTACGATTCATTAATATTTACCAGCACTAAATCTGCATAATAGTTTTCTCTGATAAAACCTCTTTTGTGAATTTTAAAGCAAATTGATGGGTTATGACACATCTTTTCGACTACACTTTCTAAATTAATTTTATTCTCCTTAACAAATTTTAACATTACGCCAAGTGCATGCTGAACTAAAGGCCCCCCTGATGGAGCTTCTAAATATTTATTGTTTTTTTCATCAATTGTATGAGGAGCATGATCAGTTGCTATTACATCTATTTTTTTATCTAAAAGAGCTTTTAATAATGCTTTTTGATCACTTTTATTTTTAACAGCTGGATTCCATTTTATATATGTCCCTTTTTCATTATAGTCATCAGAATTGAAATATAAATGATGAATACACACTTCAGCAGTAATTTTTTTATCTTTTAAATCAATTGTATTGTCAAAAAGATCTATTTCTTTTTCCGTAGATAAATGAAAAACATGCAGTCGTGTGTTGTGTTTCTTTGCAAGTTCAACGGCAAATGAAGATGATTTGTAACACGCATCAACACTTCTAATATCAGGATGTGAATTAATAGGAATATTATCTCCATATTGTTTTACCGCTTTTTGAATATTTTCTTGGATAATAGTTTCATCTTCACAATGTACTGCAATTAAGCACTTTGATTTTTTAAATATTTCTTCCAAAACTCTTGTATCATCTACTAGCATGTCTCCCGTAGATGAACCCATAAAGATTTTAATTGCTCCAACATTTTTGGGATCAGTTTTTAAAACTTCTTCAATATTATTGTTTGAAACACCCATGAAAAAAGTAAAGTTGGCTAAGGATTTTTTATCACCAATTTTAAATTTTTCTTCAAGCAGTTCTTGTGTTAGGGTTTGAGGTTTAGTATTTGGCATTTCCATAAAAGACGTAATACCTCCAGCTACTGCAGCCTTACTTTCGGTATAAATATCTGCTTTATGAGTTAGTCCAGGTTCACGAAAATGAACTTGGTCATCGATTATGCCAGGTATTAAATGCAGCCCTTTTGCATCAATGCATTTGTCAACTTTTTCATCAATTGAATTGGCAATCTTTTTTATTATTTGATTTTCAATTAATAAATCTGATTTAAATATTTTACCCTCATTTACAATGTGTGCGTTTTTAATGAGTGTCTTCACCTATTTCCAATTTTTAAAAAAGCTTTTAACTTTCATTTTAATTACTCCAAACAGAGCTTCATAAAAGATTCCTCCACTCATTTTTGAATTACCTTCTTGTCGGTCAGTAAAAATTACGGGTACCTCAACAATATTGAAGCCATATTTCCAAGATGTAAATTTCATTTCTATTTGAAAGGCATAGCCAACAAATTCAATCTTGTCAAGATTTATTTTCTCTAAAACTTTTCTTTTATAGCATTTAAATCCTGCAGTAGAGTCATGAATTGGCATTCCAGTTATTGCCTTAACATATTTTGAAGCGAAATAGGACATTAGTAATCTACTCATAGGCCAATTTACAATATTTACCCCCTTGACATATCTTGATCCAATTGCTACATCTCCTCCATTTTCTTTACAAGCTTTTAATAATCTTGAAAGATCATTTGGATCGTGTGAAAAATCAGCATCCATTTCAAAAATATATTGATAATCTTTTTTTAATGCCCATTTAAAGCCGAGAATGTAAGCAGTTCCTAAGCCTAACTTCCCCTTTCTTTCTTCAATAAATAATGTGTTTGAAAATTCTTTTTGTAGTTCTTTTACTTTTTTTGCAGTCTCATCGGGAGAACCATCATCAATTATCAGAATACTAAATGATTCTTCTAATGAAAATACTTTTCGAATAATATTTTCAATATTTTCAATTTCATTATACGTAGGGATGATAATTAAATTTGACATCTAGATCAGTTTGATTCGCAAAGTTAACTATTTCTGTGATTCTTTTATGATACTTGTTACTACACTTGGATCAAGTAAGGTACTAGTGTCCCCCAGTTTATTAAATTCTCCACTTGCTATTTTTCTTAATATCCGTCTCATGATCTTACCTGATCTTGTTTTTGGCAACCCTTCTACATATAAAAATTTATCAACTTTTGCTATTGGCCCTACATGTTTTGTGATTAGGCTATTAATCTCCATACTAATGTTATTTTCTTCTTCAGGTTTTCTGTGACATATTACATAAGCAAAAACTCCATTTCCTTTAATTTGGTGCGGATAGCCAACAATTGCACTTTCACACACATTTTCATGTTCATCAATAGCACTTTCAATCTCTGCAGTTCCAAGGTTATGACCTGATACAATTAAAACATCATCTACGCGTCCTGTTATTCTAAACAGACCATCTTCATTTTTGTAACATCCATCACCAGAAAAATATTTTCCTGGAAAAGCAGAAAAATAAGTGTCTATGAATCTTTGATGGTCGCCATAAATGGTTCTTGCCATTGATGGCCATGGATATTTAATGCAAAGTTTCCCCTCAACGTTACTTTCTTTTAGTTCATCTCCATTTTCATTAACAATACAAGCGCTAATTCCAGGTATGGGTAAAGTTGCGAATGTTGCTTTTGCTTTATTAATACCAGCTAAATTAGAAATCATTATTCCACCTGTTTCAGTTTGCCACCAGGTATCAACTATTGGACATCTTTTATTTCCAATTTCATTAAAGTACCAATTCCATGCATCTTCATTAATAGGTTCGCCAACTGTTCCTAAAACTTTTAGAGAATCTAAATTATATTTTCTAACAAAATCATTTCCATAAGCTTCAAGTGATCTAATGGCAGTTGGTGCAGTATAAAAAATGTTTATTTTGTTTTCTTCTACTATCTCCCAAAATCGTCCAGCATCTGGATATGTTGGAACCCCTTCAAACATTACTGTTGTTGCCCCTGCTAAAAGAGGTCCATAAATAATATATGTATGTCCTGTAATCCATCCAATATCAGCAGTACACCAATAAAGATCACCAGCTTCGTATTGAAAAACATTTTCAAAAGAGTATTGAGCATATACCATATAGCCTGCAGTTGAGTGTACAATTCCTTTTGGCTTTCCTGTCGATCCAGACGTGTACAGTATAAATAATTTATCTTCTGAATCCATGATTTCCGCGATGCAATTAGAACTTATTTCTTTCATTTCACTTTCCCAGTAATAATCTCGATTCTCCTTCATTATAATCTTTGATTCAGTTCTTTTTAAAACAATACAAAAATCTATTGACGGAGTAATTGTCATTGCCTCATCTGCGATTTTTTTAAGTGGAGTAATTTTATTTCCTCTAAAACCTCCGTCTGCAGTAATTAATGCCTTACATTTAGCATCATTTATTCTGTCTGATAATGATTTTGCAGAAAAGCCTGCAAAAACAACTGAGTGTATAGCGCCAATTCTTGCACAAGCCAAAACAGCAATAGCAAGTTCAGGAACCATTGGCATATAAAGGCATATCCTATCTCCTTTTTCAATTCCCTTTTTTCGTAAGACATTTGAGAATTTACATACTTGCTCAAATAGTTCATTATAAGTTAAATCAATATTTTTTTCTTTTGGGTTATTTGCAATCCATTTTATAGCTACTTGATTTCCTTTAGATTTGAGATGTCGATCTAAGCAATTTTCGGTAATATTTAATTTTCCACCAGAAAACCATTTGATTTCCGCACTATTAAAATCCCAATTAACAACATCATTCCACTTCTGATTCCAATTAAAAGTATTTGCTTTTTCTTTCCAGAAATTATCAGGATTTTTTTCAAATTTATCTTTCTCTATTTTGTATTCATCTAAGCTTTTAATTCTCATGCTTAAGCGATTTTTTTTGTTTCAGCTAATTTAACTTTTTTGTAATATAATATTTAACAATACTTTTAATCTTTTTGTAAATTAGCCGTAATTTAAAAAATACAATATGAAAAGACTTATACTTACTTTTTTCTACATTTTCTTTGCTTCCTTCCTAATTGCACAAGACTGTACTGACTTGTTTTTTTCTGAATATGTTGAAGGTCCTGCAAATAATAATGGGGTAGAAATTTATAATCCATCAAATAGTACTTTTGATTTAAGTGCATACTCTGTAAATAGGTATGGAAATGGTTCAAGTTCTGGCCCTGATTCATGGCCACTTTCTGGAACAATTGCTCCTGGCCAAGCTATAACAATAGGAAATGGCCAATTAGATTCAGTTTGGGTTACATCGTATTGGTCAGTTCCTGTTGATCCGGTATTTTATAATGCATGTGACTTGCATTGTAGTGGAATTTATCCAACCCCATTTTATTTTAATGGAGATGATGCAATAACGCTAGAAAAAGATGGAGGGATAATTGATATCATTGGTAAAGTAGGTGAAGATCCCGGATCTGCATGGACGGATGATGCAACTGCTGGATATACTGATGCAAATGGTGGAACATGGTGGACAAAAAGACAAACCTTAGTTAGAAAATCTTCAGTAAAAAAAGGAGTAACAATGAACCCAATTGTTTTTAATCCTACTTTAGAGTGGGACTCATTGCCTGACGCAACTTATTCAGGTTTGGGATCTCATAATTGTGATTGTAATTCATCAACAGCAACTATTAATGCTAATTCTAGTTATGTGGTATATCCTAATCCGGCTAATGTTGGCCAGAATATTGGTGTTAGTACTTATGAAAAAATCAAAAATATATCTTTATTTAATTTAGAAGGAAAACAGTTTTTGGTAAGTCCACTTAACTCAAATAAGGCTCTTATTAAAAGTAGTGATTTAAGTAGTGGTAATTATATTTTAAAAATCTTATTTGAAAATGGTAATTCTATTGATCATAAAGTAGTGGTTCTCTAGAAAAAAACTATCTTGAACACAAGAATATTTTTATTATTAGTCTGTTTCTATTTCAGCTTAAGTGTTGCTTATTCTCAAATTACCGTACGAGGGAATATAACTGATGCATCCACTTCAGAACCATTAATTGGGGCAACAATAATTTATGGCAAAGGTCAAGGTACCGTAACAGATATTGATGGGAATTATTCTTTTGCAATTAGTGAAGGTCAGCGCAATCTTACTATTTCATATGTTGGTTATAAACAGATCTCAAAGAGAATAAATGTAACTGCCACATCAAACATTTTTAATTTTAAATTGAAAACACTTCTGTTAAACGAGGTCCAAGTAACAGCTGATTTAGCCAAAGAAAGAGAAACTCCTGTTGCTTTTTCAAGTATTCCAATTAAAAAAATTACTGAAGAATTAGCGTCTCAAGATATACCTATGATTTTAAATTCAACACCTGGAGTTTATGCTACCCAGTCTGGAGGAGGTGACGGAGATGCAAGAATTACAATTAGAGGGTTTAACCAGAGAAATGTTGCCGTTATGATTGATGGTATTCCTGTTAATGATATGGAAAACGGATGGGTATACTGGAGTAATTGGTTTGGTCTTGATGCAGTAACCTCAAATATTCAGGTTCAAAGAGGCCTTGGGGCTTCAAAACTTGCAATTCCTTCTGTTGGAGGAACCATGAATATTTTAACTAAAGGTACTGGAAATAAAGCAGCTGGAAAAATAAAACAAGAGATTGGTTCTTTTGGAAAACTTCGTACATCAATTGGATATAATACTGGTAAATTAAAAAATGGTTGGGGCTTAACTTTAGCAGGCTCTTATAAACAAGGTGATGGTTTTGTAGATGAAACATCTAGTCAAGGATTTTTCTATTATACTAAAATTCAAAAAGAATTGGGGAAGCATGTTTTAAGCTTGTCTGTAATGGGAGCCCCACAAAATCATGGTCAAAGATCATATAAAAGTGATATTGCTACTTATGATACCACATACGCTCGAGAATTAGGCGATACTTCTTCTTTTAGCGGGAGGATTGTAAACAAAGGAATACAGTTTAATAAGCATTGGGGGTATTTGGACAGATGGACATTAAATTCTAATGGTGATACCATACATAATAATGAGACATTAAATACAAGAAAAAATTATTATCATAAACCACAGTTTTCATTAAGAGATTTTTGGACTGTTAATAAAAAACTATATGTTTCCAACATATCATATTTGTCAATCGGTAATGGAGGTGGAACAGGTATAAGTGGAAATACTAATAACTATGATGCTCAGGGACAATATAATTTACAAGATGCATATAATATAAATTCTAACAACACTGATCAGTTTTATTCACAAGAAAATAAATCTGAAACTTATTTGCGTAGTTCAATAAACAATCATTTTTGGTATGGATTATTATCTACCATAAACTATAAATATTCTGACAGTTTAACTTTTTCAGGAGGATTAGATTATAGGTATTATAAAGGAGAGCATTATAGAGAAGTTTATGATTTGCTTGGTGGAGATTATGCCTTAGATGATGCAAATGGACTGCAAGAATCTCAGGTTAAGCGCAATGGCGATAAAGTTGGTTATTATAATGATGGATATGTTAAATGGTTAGGTGGTTTTACTCAATTAGAGTATAGCGACGGAAAGATAAGTTCATTTATTAATTTGTCAGCTGCCAATTCTGCCTATAAAAGAATTGATTATTTCAAAAAGAAAGATCTTGTTTTAGAAGACACTACTTTTGTTGAAGCTCTTGGAACATCTGTTAACACAACCTATATTTTTGATGACAATGGTGCTATTATCGGAGCTGAAAAAACAATGATTGAAGACACTATTGTTTATAATGGTAAAACATACACAATGAATTCACAAGAAGCTAGACTTGCTGAAACGGATTGGAAATGGATTCCAAGTTTTACTATTAAAACAGGTATGAATTATAATTTTGATGATTATAACAATGCTTTTATTAATTTGGGTTATATCTCGAAATCTCCAAGATTTAATAATGTTTATGATTACAGCAATCAACTTTTTAGAGATATTAAAAATGAAAATGTTATGGCAGCAGAATTAGGATATTCTTTCAGGTCTAGACTGTTTTCTGCAAACTTGAATTCATATTATACATCTTGGCAAAACAAACCATCAAATGGAGGTGTAAGAATTATGATTGATGATGTAACGTATAGAGCTAACATAAACGGAATGGACGCGCTTCACAAGGGAATTGAATTCGATTTTATTTATAAGATTTTACCAAATCTAAGTTTAGAAGGACTATTTTCTTTAGGTGATTGGAGATGGAAATCTGAGGATACGGTAAGGTTTTTAGATGATGATAATAATCCTGTTTTAGATGAATTTAATAATGAGGTAATAGCAACTTTTGATGCGGTAGATGTGCATGTGGGTGATGCAGCTCAAACTCAATATGGAATTAGCTTAAGGTATGAGCCAACTTTTAACTCCTACCTTAAAATAAGGGGGACATATTTTGATAATTATTATTCTGACTTTTGATCCACTTTCTTTGAATGGTGTAAATGCCAGAAGAGAATCTTGGAAAATCCCATCATATGCTTTATTTGATTTGCACTGTGGTTATAAAATTAAATTGTCAAAAAAGAATAAATTAAATTTAAGATTTAGTATTTTAAATTTATTAGATGAGATGTATATCTCTGATGCTCAAAACAATGACCCATATAATGCAAATTATCAAGATTTTGATGCCAAATCAGCTGGAGTATATTTTGGTTTAGGAAGAAGACTTAATCTTTCTGCTACCTTTAACTTTTAACTTTATAAAATGAAAAAAATTAATCTGCTTTTAATAACTGCTTTATTTATTCAATCAATTTATGCTCAAGATATTTTAACCGCAAGATCACAAGGTATTGGGGCAAATGTTACTGTAACAGGAGTTGTAACAAACGGTTATGAGCTTGGGGTAATAAGATATATTGAAGATCCAACCGCAGGAATAGCTATATATGATATTACAGCTAATAATTATTTAGCAAATATTAATAGAGGTGATAGTATTACTGTGTCTGGAACTCTTGTTGATTATAATGGTTTGTTGGAACTAAACCCAACTTCTGCAGCCTTTATTCACTCAAATAATAATCCACTCCCTCAACCTCAAAATGTAACACCAAATCAAATTGGAGAAGCAACAGAATCAGAACTTGTACAAATCGATAATGTAATTTTTAATTCTGGAGGATCTTTATTTACAGTGGGAACTCATGATTTTACTTCCAATGCACAATCCGGAAAGATCTATATAAGAACAGGGCACCCTCTAGAGAATTCTTTAATCCCATCTGGTCCAGTTACATTAATTGGTGTTTCTTCTCAGTATACTTTTTTGATTCCTGCTAATGATGGATATCAAATTTTGCCTCGTGATTCGGCTGATATTATTCAGTCTGGTAATATAATCCTTACTTCTGCTGTTACTCAATCAAATATTACTACCAGCGGTTTTGATTTAACTTGGACAACTTCAGATTCTGCAACAACTGAATGTAATTTTGGCACAACCATATCATTGGGAACAAATCAAAATAATAGTGGAAATGTTGTAACGCACACTTTAAGTTTATCAGGACTGCAACCTGCTACTTTTTATTATGTACAGTGTTATTCTGTTAGAGGAACTGACACAGCCTTTTCTAATACAGGAATATATTCAACTGCCTCAAATTCTTCAGGAATAATACGTCCTTATTTTAATCACAGTGTTGAGACTTCTGTCTCTACTGGAGTTGATGCTCAAAATATTACAACTTATTTTAACGATACGATAAAAGCTTATATGGACTTAGCACAAAACACTCTAGATATTTGCGTCTATAATGCTTCAGATGCACTTATTGCTACAGCAATTAATGATGCTCATAATAGAGGGGTAACTGTAAGATACATTGCCGATGATGATGTAGTAAATTCAATGCTAAACAGCTTAGATCCTAATATTCCCATTGTATATAGAACTCCAACTCCAGCTGCAGGAATTATGCATAATAAATTCTTGGTGATTGATGCAAATTCCGTAAATAACTCATGGATTATGACTGGTTCAACCAATTGGACAAATCCAAGTAATCTTTTTAATGACTATAACAACTTAATATTTGTTCAAGATCAAGCTTTAGCAAAAGCCTATACTTTAGAGTTTGAAGAAATGTGGGCTGGCTCTTTCGGTTCAAATAAAATTGATAATACACCACATGATTTTAATGTAAATGGAAAACACATGGAGTTGTATTTTTCACCATCTGACCAAACTACAAGTAAAATTCTTGAGGTAATAAATTCTGTTGACTATACTTTTGAATTTGCGTTATTGGAATTTACAAGAGATGATCTTGGTGATGCAATTATTGACGTGCATAATAGCTTTGGAACCAATGTTCGTGGTATTATGGAATCTACAAATTCACAGTACGCAGAGTTTGATAAAATGGTTGATGCAGGTGTTAATGTTAAATCACACTCAGGCATACCAAATACTATACATCATAAATATGCTATAGCTGACGCTGATATTATTGCCTCTGATCCAATTTTATTAACGGGCTCACATAATTGGAGTAATAATGCAGAGAATAATTCTGATGAAAACACTTTAATTATTCATGACCACACCACAGCGAACATATATCTTCAAGAATTTACAAAGAGATTTAACGAACTAAGCTCAACATCAGCACTTAATAATTTAATTGATGTTGAGATAAATGTATTTCCAAATCCTTCACTTGGTGAAATAAATATTAAAACTGATTTGGAAATCTATAAGATTAATGTTTATCAACAAGATGGCAGACTTCTTAAATCCTTTAATAATACAAGTTTTAAATTGGACAGGAATGCAGTTTACTATCTTAAAATATTTACAAATTCCGGCAATTCAATTAAAACTATAATAGTTCAGTAGACTATTTAGTTGCAAAAATATTTTCAACTCTTTTAGCAAAGTACATAAGGTATAAGAAGCAAAATACGGTTATCCAGTATGATTCATGGATTCCTATTATGTCTGCTAGCTTTCCTTGTATAGGAGGTATAATAGCACCACCTAAAATCATCATTACTAAAAATGCTGAACCTTGAGAGGTAAACTTACCAAGTCCTTTAATACTTAATGCAAAAATTGAAGGCCACATAATTGAACAAAATAAACCTCCACTTAAGAAAGCAAAAATCGCAATTGTACCACTTGTAAACAAACCAACTAACATAGCTATAACACCAAATAAACCAAAAGTTTTTAATGTAAGAGCAGGTTTATCTTTTCCTATAAAGAATCCGGCAATCTGTATTGCTACACAAATAGCAAAAGCAAAAAGATGTTTTACCTCAAATCCTGAAATCGCATTCACAGAAAGTACAACTGCAAAAGCAAAATAAGGAACTAAAATATATAGCCATTTTTTTAGTGTATTTGATGGATTAAATACAGTAATAGCACCAGTCCATCTTCCAATCATTAGCCCTCCCCAATACATTGAAATGTATGGAGCGATTTGTGTGTCATTTAGAGATCCGAATGCTGGAGTTTTTAAAAGCTCGCCTAAATTACTTTGTATGGCTACTTCTACGCCAACGTAAGTAAATATAGCAAGCATTCCTAAAACTAATTGGGGATATTGCATGGCTCCCCAACCATCAGCATTTTTCTTTGCCATCAAATTTGAAATTATCAAACTCCCAACAACTACAACTAAACTAATTAGTGAAAGATTTAAAATTAATGATTCAGATTCATGACTTAATGATTCACCATCACCTAGACCGATATACTGATTAAAAATTTGGCTAAATATTACAATCAGAAGAATAGTGATTATAATTAGTGAAGTCATAGCTTTTGAAGCACCAAGAAAGCTTGAATCTTCTTTTCCATCTGGTAATTTCTTTGAGAAATGAAAAAGGGCTGCTGCTCCTAAAAACAATACGCCTACAGCAATATATAAATACTGAACTACCGTTAATGTAATATTGTTATTTGCAATTTCTTTTCCAAGATCAATATTGGCACTTGCTGCTGTTCCAAAAAGAGCTAATGACACTACTATTGGCCCAATTGCTGTTCCAAATGAATTTACACCACCAGCCAGATTTAACCTATGAGATCCTTTTTCTGGTTCACCAAGTGAAATCGCAAATGGATTTGCAGCAGTTTGTTGCAAGGAAAATCCAAGACCAACAATAAAAAGCGCCCCAAGGATATAGTTAAAGGCTGATGAATCTCCTGGTGCTGCTCCGTTAACGGCAATTATCATTGCGCACGCACCAATTGCAGATAACATTAATCCTTTAACAATACTACTTTTAAAGCCCCATGAATTCATGATATCTATATTTCTCACACTTGAAAAAATGAACAAAACCAGTGCTCCAATGTAGTAAGCCCCATAAAAAGCAAAATCAATTAATTGGCTTTGAAACTGATCTAAGCTAAAATATGTTTTGCAAAAAGGAATGAATACTCCATTACTAGCTGCAATAAATCCCCAAAAGAAGAATACTGTTACTAGAGTATATAATGCTTGTTTATAATTTTTATTATCACTCATATTTTTTATTTAATAGTTATTTCATCAACAAAAACCCATGTTTTCCCCCCGGCCCCTAAATGCCACTCTGGACAAACTCCATAGTTTTTTGCTTTAATTTTTATATATCTTGCTTTTAAATCTTTTACTTTTAAAGTAAATTCTTTTTGAAAACTTCCTTCTATTTTATCAGAGAAGTTAGCAAAAAGCTTTCCTTGATAGTCGTAATTTATATCATCATTAGAAGTCCAGTATTCAACCTGTTTGGGATAAAATATCCACGATCTTACATCTTGATGACAGCCCAAAGATATAGAATTAATTTTTTTTGTTTCACTTAAGTCAACAATAACATTTACATCTTCCCCCCCCTCAGATATCCTTGCCAATTTCCCGTTCTATAATTATTGCCACCGCGTAATTGATCAATCAAAGTCTTATCACCAGCAGCTGCATATTGATTAGCATATGTGCTGAATATTTTAATTTTTTTACTGTCATCCCTTAAAAAGTATTCACTTGAAACTATTTTACTTTTTATGTTATTTTTCTGTGCATAACTGTAAATTAAACTTTGAGTATTTATAACTATTGGTTCTTTATATTTTCTGTATTCCTTATTATTTAAAGAATAGAATATATCTGCATTATCAACTGATCCAAGTTCAATAGTATGTGTATCTACAAAGGTTTGGCTTGATGCTACAAAATAGGGAACAGCTACAATTTCATGTTTGGTGATTTTAGAAACTGGTATTTCCTCTGCTCCCCAAACGCTTAGTTTTTCTCCCATTACAAACTCAAGCACACCTCCTTCTAAAATTGATGTGTGTTTTAAATAACTCTTATTGTAATTTTCGCCATTTAGTTTTGCAGATTGAATATATATATTTTTATCAGAAACATTTCGGGCTTTTATCGTGAGGCTATTATTGTTTTCTAAATTGATTGTTGCTTCTTTAAATAGAGGAGTTCCTATTGCGTAGTAATCATGTCCTGGTGTTACAGGATAGAAACCAAGACTACTTAAAACATACCATGATGACATTTGCCCACAATCTTCATTTCCAGAAAGTCCATCTGGATTTTCAGAATATTGTTCATTTAAAATTCTTGCTACATATTGTTGTGTTTTGCTTGGCTTGCCAATATAATTATAAAGATATGCCATATGATGACTTGGTTCATTCCCATGGGCATATTGTCCAATTAGCCCTGTTACATCCGGTTGGTGCCGACCAGTTGTTTTGATTTTAGAGAGAAACATACTGTCTAAATGTCGTTCGTAATTTTCAGCACCTCCTTTTAAATCAATATGTCCTGAAATATCTTGAGGAGTAAATAATGAGTATTGCCAAGCATTAGCTTCTGTATAGTTGAAGTTTACTTCCTCAGGTTTAAAAGGACCAAACCAAGAGTATGCATTCTTTCCTCTAAAGAATCCAGATTTTGGATCATATAAATTTTTATAATACTGCGCTCTTTTATAAAAAATTTCAGCAACGGAATCTTTGCCAAGTGAATCAGCCATTATTGCTATGCACCAATCATCATATGCATATTCAAGATTTTTTGATACTGATTCAGGCTCGTCGCTTGCCTTTATAAATCCATTTTTTTTATAGGCCTGTAAACCAAATTTATCATTTTGAGCTGATTTTATCATCGCTTCAAGAGCTAATTCTGCATCCCAATCTCTTATTCCTTTTATGTAAGCATCAACAATTACTGGTATTGCATGATAACCAATCATGCAGTCTGTATAATTTGCTGCTAATTCCCAGATTGGCAATCTTCCACCGTCTTGATATTGTCTTAATAGTGTTCTAATAAATTCATTAGTTTTTTCGACATTGATTATTGTAAATAATGGGTGGGTTGCTCGAAAAGTATCCCAAAGTGAGAAAATGGTATAATGATTATCTTTAGTAGAATGTTTCTTTAAATCCATCCC